>NZ_JBHSIV010000017.1:0-114001 GCF_042653685.1 Actinomycetospora atypica
CACCCGTCCTACCCCCGGTATCCACGACACCATGAGCAGGACCGGCGGCGGCCCGACCAGGGACCTCAGGGGCGGAAGACGGCCCTCACGCAACCGTCCTGCTTGTTCTTGAACATGTCGTAGCCGCGCGGACCCTCGTCCAACGACATCACGTGGGTGGCCAGGTGGCTGGTCGAGATCTCCCCCCGGGCGAGGCGGTCGAGCAGCATGGGGACGTATCGCTGGCCGTGCTGCTGGGCGCCGCGCAGGGTCAGGCCCTTGTTCATCAGCGCCCCGAGCGGGAACTTGTCGGACAGCCCGGCGAACACCCCCAGGGCGAACACCGATCCCCCCTTGCGGCAGGCCATGATCGCCTCGCGGATCGCGATCGGCCGGTCGTTCTCGAGGCGCAGCTGCTGTTTGACCTGGTCGTAGAGGTAGGCCGGCCCGGTGGTGTGGGACTCCTGGCCGACGGCCTCGATGCACACGTCGGGCCCGCGGCCCCCGGTGCGCTCGCGCAGCTCCGCGCCGATGTCGGTGCTGCTGTAGTCGAGGGTCTCGGCGCCGATGTGGTTCTCGGTCATGGCCAGGCGTTCGGGAATCCGGTCGATGACGACGACCTGCTCGGCGCCGAGCAGCATCGCCGCGCGGGCCGCCATCTGACCGACCCCCCCGGCGCCCCACACCGCGACCGTGTCGCCCGGTCCGACCCCGCCGAGGTGCGCACCCATCCAGCCGGTGGGGACCCCGTCGGAGACGAACAGGGCGGAGAGGTCGTCGACCTCCTCGGGGACCGTGAACGCCCCGTGGTCGGCGAACGGGACCCGGACGTACTCGGCGTGGCTGCCCATGAACCCGCCCATCGCGTGCGAGTAGCCGAAGATGCCGCCCGGGTCGGAGCCCCACAGCCCCTGGGTGATGCCGGGGTTGGTGTTGGTGTTGTCGCAGAGCGACCACAGGTCGTTGTCGCAGTACCAGCAGGTCCCGCAGCCGATGAACGAGACCACCACGACCCGGTCGCCGACCTGGTGCTTGGTGACCTCGGGTCCGACCTCGACGATCTCGCCCATGAACTCGTGACCGATCACGTCGCCGGCCTCCATGGCCGGGACGTAGCCACCGAGCAGGTGCAGGTCCGACCCGCAGGTGACGGTGTAACGGACCTTCACGATGACGTCGTGGGCGTTCTGGATACGGGGGTCGGGGACGCGCTCGATCGCGAGCTGGTTGACGCCCTCCCAGCACAAGGCCTTCACAGTCGCCCCTCTCCCCATGCCCGCGTGGTGGCCGCGCGCAGCAGCTGTCCGGCCGGGCCGGGATGGCTCGACCCCGGGCGGGACGGTTCGACGACCTCACCGCACTCGAGGATCGACTTGGTCTCGCGCAACGCCGCGCGCACCGCGCGGCGTTGCTCGACCGAGCCCCCGTCGGGGGCCGTCGGCCGCGCCGCCAGCTCGGTGCCCTTGTCACCGGGGGCCGGCCGCACGGTCAGCTCGATCTCGCCGCGCATCCGGCTCAGGGGACCGGAGCCGTCCACCTCGGTCCGGACGTCGTCGGGCTGCCGGTAGATCGTGACCACCAGCCACCGGCCCGGAGCGGTCTCCCCGCGAGGAGGCTCCTCCACGGACCCGACCAGCGCCCGGACGGCTCCGATCGCACGATCGGCCCAGTTCGTCGGGTCCATCACCACTCTGCTCATCCGCACTCCTCTCTCGTGGCCGGCGCGACGACCGCGCCGGCCCTGGGACACCAGCCGGCTGCCGGTCTCAGCCCGGGGCATGGCGGTGGACCGCCTCGTAGACGGTGAACGCCTCGGTCAGCGTCGCCTTCTCGAGACCGGTCCCGAACGCCTCCGACGGGTTGCGCAGTTCCACCCGGCACCCTTCGGCGATCCTCCGGCTGCGCACCCGGTCCAGCAGGCGGGCCAGACCCGGCCCGCAGGTACGCACCTCGGAGAGGTCGATGACGAGCTCCCGGGCGCTGAGCTGCCGGACCAGGCGCTCGTCGAGCAGGGCCCGGAGCCGGTCGACGACGCCGCCGTCGACCGTGCCGGCCACCGCCAGGGCCAACCGGCCCGGCCCGAACGAGCGGATCGCGATCACCGGCTCGTCCTCACGGGCCGGTGCCGACGCCACCTCCGCCAGGACCCCCAGCGTCGCCTCGAGGCGCCGCCGTTGTTCCCGGCCCCATGCACTCGTCATGGTGGGAGGTCACGCGGTCTGGTCGGGGTGGAGGACGACCTTGGTCCAGCCGTCCTCGCGGGCGTCGAAGCGCTTGTAGGCCTCCGGGGCACCGTCGAGGGGCAGGTCGTGGGACACGATCCAGGAGGGCTTGACCTTGTCCGCGGCGATCAGGCTGCGCAGGTGGCGGTTGTAGCGCTTGATGGGGGCCTGCCCGGTGCCCATCTGCTGGCCCTTGAACCAGAAGTTGCCGAAGTCGAAGCGGGCCTTGCCCTGCTGGGACAGCTCGTCGGGGCCCCCGGGGTCCTGGGGGACGAACACCCCGACGGTGCCGATGCCGCCGGTGAACCGCACCGAGGACACCAGCTTGTTCAGGGTGTCGGCGTTGTCCTCGTTCCCCTGCGGGTCGTGCGCCTGGTAGCCCACGCACTCGCACCCGCGATCCGCGCCCCGGCCCTTGGTCAGTTCCATCACCTGGTCGACGGGCGAACCCTGCGAGTCGTCGATCGGGATCGCGCCGATCTGTTCGGCCAGCCGGAGCCGGTCGGGATGGCGGTCGACGACCATCACCTGGGCGGCGCCCCGGGTGACCGCCGAGAGCGCGGCCATCAGCCCGACCGGGCCACCGCCGTAGATGACGATGCTCTCGCCCGGCTTCATGCCGGACATCTCCACCGCGTGCCAGCCGGTGGGGAAGATGTCGGAGAGCATGACGTAGTCGTCCTGCTTCTCCCGGGCGTCCTCGGGCAGGCGCAGGCACTGGAAGTCGCCCCACGGGACCCGGAGGTACTCGGCCTGGCCTCCCGGCCAGGGACCCATGTCGGCGAACCCGTAGGCCGCTCCCGCCAACCCCGGCTCGTTCGCGCGCAGGCAGTAGTTGGTGAGGCCGTGCTCGCAGTTCTCGCAGTGCCCGCAGCTGACGTTGAACGGCGCGGACACCATGTCGCCGACCGCGATCTTGTCGACGGCGTCCCCGACCTCGACGACCTCGCCGAGGTTCTCGTGACCGAAGATGCGGCCCTGTTCGAAGTCGGTGCGCCCCTCGTACATGTGCAGGTCCGAGCCGCAGATGTTCGTCGAGGTGATGCGCACCAGGACGTCGGTGGGCTTCTCGATCCGGGCGTCGGGGACGTCATCGACGCTCACCTGGCGCGGCCCGTGGTAGACGAGTGCCTTCATGGTCGTGTCCTTCTCTCTGGAGCGGGTCTCGGGACCGGACGGAGTCCGGGAGGGCTCAGGAACTGAGCGCGGGGGCCGCGGCGAACTGCTCGACGATCGCGGCGCAGAACGCGGCCATGTCCTGCGGGCCACGGCTGGTCGTGAACTGGCCGTCGACGCAGACCTCCTCGTCGACGACCTCGGCGCCGGCGTTGCGCAGGTCGGTGCGGATGCTCGGCCACGACGTCAGCCGCCTCCCGCGCACGCAGTCGGCCTCCGCGAGGGTCCACGGGCCGTGGCAGATCGAGGCGACCGGCTTCCCGCTCTGCACGAACACGCGCACGAAGTCGACGGCGTCGCGGTCGGTGCGCAGCTGATCGGGATTCATCGTGCCCCCGGGCAGGAGCAGCGCGTCGTAGTCGTCCACCGAGGCGTCGCCGACCCGGCGGTCCACCGTGAACGAGCCCGCCGGATCGAGGTCGAACTGTCGGGCGGCGATCTCGCCGTCGTGGATCGACAGCAGCTCGGTCCGGGCGCCCGCGCCGTAGAGCGCGCCGCGCGGCGCCTCGAGCTCCACCCGCTCGACTCCGTCGGTGGCGAGGATCGCGACCGTGAGGCCGCGTAGGTCGTCCGTCATGGAATCTCCAGGGGTTGCCGGTCCGATGTCGTGCGGGGCGAGGTATAGCGCCGACGGCGACGCCACGGACCGGGCTCCGGACGATCCCGTGCGCCCGGGGGGACGCCGCGACGGCGATTCCGACCCGTCGGGTCGAGGTGGTCCCGGACGACCGGGGTCGCCCGCCGGCCGCACGTCGATCTCGGCGGGACCGGGCCGCCACGCGCCCGCCCGCGGTCGACGCCGGAGGGCTCGGCCCGGCGGGAGGGGCGCCACCACGCGGATGTGACCTGCCGAGCCGAAGCCCGGCAGGCCGGGGGCCTGCACCGTGGCGGAGCAGCGGACGAGGGTCGTCGACGGTCGAGGAGCACGCGGTGGGCGGACGGGCGGAGACGGATCCGGCGGCGGACGCGATCGATCCGGCACCGACGCCGGAACGCACCACGGTCCTCCGGCGGCCCCCGACCGTCGGACCGCTCCGGACCACCGACGAGGAGCCCGCCGACGGCCCGCTCCGCGTCGCCGTCGTCGCGCCGCCCTGGCTGGAGCTCCCGCCCGACGCCTACGGCGGCGTGGAGTCGGTGTGCAGCGACCTCGTGGACGCCCTGGTCGACCGCGGCGTCGAGGTCACCCTGCTGGGTCCGGGACGCCACGGGACCACCGCGGCCTTCCGCCCGACCGGCCCGGTCGCCGACCCCCGGGGGATGGGCCGGGCGCTGCCCGAGGTGGAGCAGGCGGCCCGGCTCCCCGGGCTGCTGGCCGACCTGGCCGTCGACGTGGTCCACGACCACACGCTCGCGGGGCCGCTGGTCGGCGCGGCGCACGGGCTCCCCACGGTGGTCACCGCGCACGGGCCGGTGCACGGCGAGATGGGCGCGTACTACCGGACCCTGTCCGCCCGCGCCTCGCTCGTCGCGCTCTCGCGCGCCCAGCGCGAGCAGCTCCCGTCGGCCCGGTGGGCGGCGACGGTGCCCAACGGGGTCCGCCCCGACCGGTTCCCGTTCCGCGCCGCCAAGGGCGAGTACGCCGTCTTCCTCGGGCGGATGAGCCCGGACAAGGGCCCGGTGTGGGCCATCGAGGCCGCCCGCGCGGCCGGCGTCCCCCTGCTCATCGCGGCCAAGTGCCGGGAGGATGCCGAGGTGCAGTACTTCGAGCACGCCGTGGCACCGCTCCTCGGCGGTGACGTGGAGTGGATCGGCGAGGTCGGCGGCAGGAGGAAGGTCGAGCTCCTGGCCGATGCACGCTGCCTGCTGTTCCCGATCGACTGGGAGGAGCCGTTCGGCCTCGTGATGATCGAGGCCATGGCCTGCGGCACCCCGGTGGTGGCGTTGCGTCGCGGTGCGGTGCCCGAGGTGGTCGAGCACGGACGCACCGGCTGGGTGTGCGACCGGCCGTCCGAGCTGGCCGTCGCGCTGCTGCGGACCCACGAACTCGACCCGGGGGCCTGCCGCGCGCTCGTCGAGGACCGGTTCTCCGCCGCCGCGCTCGCCGCCGGCTACGAGCGCGTGTACCGCCGGATCGCCGCGGCCGCCCGACCGGTCGTCTCCCGTCCGGCCTCCTGACCTCCCGGTCGGCACGGGAGGTCGGGAGTGGTCAGGCGCGACCGGGCGGCGACGGGGTCGGGACCACGTGCGGCGGCAGCCCGTGCACGTCCCAGCCACGGGTGTCGACCTCGAGGCCCAGCCGCGCCCCCGCCAACGGCAGGTTGCCCACGTGCAACGGGAGCATCGCCGCCGGGAGGGCCGGGTCGAGACCGAGCCGGCCCCGCGGCAGGTCGGGGTGGAACCGCAGCAGGGTCCGGACCAGCGACACGGGTGTCGCCGCCGCCCACGCCTGCGGCGAGCACGACGTGGGGTAGGGCACGGGAACGGGGAACTCGTCGCGGTCGAACCCGCAGAACAGTTCGGGCAGGCGCCCGCCGAAGGCGCGGGCGGCGTCGAGCACCCCCAACGCCACCTGCTGTGCCTCGGCCACGAACCCGTAGCGCATGAGCCCCGCGGCCACCAGCGCGTTGTCGTGCGGCCAGACCGAGCCGGTGTGGTAGCCCATGGGGTTGTAGGCCCCCATGTCCGAGGCGAGCGTCCGGACCCCGAACCCGGTCCACATCGTCTCGCCCACCAGGTGACGGGCCACGTCCGCCGCCCGCTCCGGTGGCACGATCCCCGACCAGAGACAGTGGCCGATGTTGCTGCCCAGCGCGTCCACCGGACGCTTGTCCCGGTCGAGCGCCATGGCGTACCACCCCCGGTCGGGCAACCAGAAGCGCGTGTCGAACCGGTCGCGCAGCACCGCGGCGCGCTGCCGGTGGTCGGCCGCGGTCGCCGGGTCGTCGACCGCCTCCGCGAGCTCGGCGCGGGCGAGATGGGCCGCGTACACGTAGCCCTGCACCTCGGCCAGGGCGATCGGCGGCTCGGCGATGCGCCCGCCCGACGTGGTCACCCCGTCGAAGGAGTCCTTCCAGCCCTGGTTGACCAGACCCCGGTCGGAGGCGCGCCGGTACTCGACGAAGCCGTCGCCGTCCCGGTCGCCGTAGCGCTGCACCCAGGCCATCGCCCTGTCCGCCGCGGGCAGCAGCTCACGCAGCTCATCGTCCGCCAGACCCCAGCGGTGCAGCTCACCCAGCAGCACCACGAACAGCGGGGTGGCGTCGACCGAGCCGTAGTAGGCCGAGGAGCCGACCCGGCTCACGCTCCCCTCCCGGCCGCAGCGGACCTCGTGGACGATCCGGCCGGGCTCCTCCTCGGTGAGCGGCTCGACCCGGCGGCCCTGCAGGTCGGCGAGCATGCGCAGCGTCCCCAGGGCGAGCTGCTGGTCCAGCGGCAGCGCCATGAGTCCGGTGAGGAGCGAGTCGCGACCGAAGAGCGCCATGAACCACGGTGCCCCCGCCGCGACGACCCGGCGGTCGGGGTGGGAGTGGTCGACGATCTGCAGCGCGCCGAGGTCCTCGGAGCTGGCGTGCAGGGTCGTCTCGAGACCCGGGTGCGGCGTCCCGGCCACCGGGGCCGACAGCCGCCAGCGGGCCATCCGTCGGGCGGCCTCGCCCTCCGGGCACGTCTCGTCCCGGGGCGGCAAGGTGTCGTGCGGTCCCAGCGCGACCCCGACGACCCACCGGGTCGTCCACGTCGCCCGACCGGGGACGAGGACCGTGTGCCGGAAGGTCGTGCCCGTCACGTCCGGTTCGCCCTCGCCGGCGATGCGCACCCGTGGCCGGTGCGGCGAGGACGACAGGACGAAGGTCACCGCGTGGTCCTCGTCCTCGCTCGCGACCCGCGGGCGCCGGTCGACGCGGCCCTCCTTGACCTCGAAGAGGTCGGCGAAGTCGGCCTCCACGTCGAGCTCGACGGTCAGCCCGGCCGCCTCCGCGGACAGGTTCCGGATGCTCAGCTCCTCGACCATCCCGTCACCCACCCTGCGGGTGCGCTCCACCAGGATCGTCGCGTCGGTCCGGCCCTTCCGCGGCGGCGTGCGCCCGAGGAAGCCGGCCCGGAAGCGTTCGCCCTCGAGGACGCCCAGGGGCTCCACCGGATCGCCGTCGATCCGCAGCCGCCACCCGGACACCACGCGGGTGTCGTCGACGAAGAGCCCCTGCACCCCGCCCGGGACCACGTCCCCGCCGGCCGTGGAGAGGCAGAAGGACGATCCCGCGACCAGCGTCGTCGTGCCCCCGTCGCCGCCCACCCGCGGCGGCGCCTCGTCGGACACCCCGCCACCCGACGAGGCCGATGCCCCCGGCACCCTCACGTGCGGGCGTGCCGTCTCGTCACCAGGCGGTAGATGCCGAGGACGATCAGGGAACCGAGGAGCGCGAGCACCCAGGTCCGCAGGTCGAAGAACCCGCCGAGGTCGGTCCCGAAGATCAACCGGCCGACGAAGCCGCCCAGCAGAGCACCGACGATCCCCAGCAGGATCGTCAGGACGATCCCGCCGCCGTCGTCACCGGGCATGACCAGTTTGGCCAGCGCCCCCACCACGAGTCCCAGCACGATCCACCCGATGATTCCCATGATCGCTCCCTCGCCACGCACCCGAACCGTCCGACCCACGGGAACCGCCCTGCCGGAACCCGACAGCGCCTCTCGCGGAGCGGCCCACGATCCGCCGCGCACGCCTCGGTCGTCGCGGTCACGCGGGGACGAGATCGACCGACGGCGCTCGCTCTGACGGTGCGAGGCAGGCGGTCGGCCCGTCGCCCCGGCCGCCCCTCGTGGATCGGCGGGGTCCCGCGATCCGGGCCGATTCCGCACCCCGGTCCCTGCCGTGAGCGGCTCGGCCGCGCGACGGCGGGCTGCCTACCTTCTCCGTCACCCGGGACCGACACCGGCCCGGTCCTTCCCGGGCTCACGAGCAGCTGATCGAGAGGAACGCCGATGCGCGACCACGCCCGACCCGACGCTCGTCCCCGCCGCACCCGGACTCCGACCCGTCGCGGATCGCACCACCGGGCACTCGGCACGACGGAACCCGACGTCCATGGGAGCGCCGCCCGCGTCGCCTGCGCCCATCTCGCCGCCGGCGCCCTCACCGACGCCTACTTCGCCCTGCTCACCGCCCGCGACCAGCTGTGGGAGCCCCGGCAGGGGTGGCACGAGGTGCTGACGTCACGCCGCGACCGGTGATCACCGCCCTCCGTAGAAGGGGTGCCGGACCGCGTCCCGGTCCCGGACCATGTGCTCGGCGACCTCCGGGTCCCGGCCGGTCGCGGCCTCCCGGACCGCCGTCGCGGTGGCCACCCGCGCCGCGGCGCAGACGGCGGTCTCGTCCTGCGCCGCGGCGTCGAGCCACAGCGACACCAGGACGAGCGTGTCCTGGTCGGCCGCCACCGCGCCCGCGGCGACGGCGTCGAGGACCCCGCGGGCGACGCCCGCCCCGCACGCCCCGAAGACGAGCCGCTCGTGGCGCTCGTCGACGGGCGCGGTCTTCGCGACGACGACCGTGGGCGGATACAGGGTCCGGTACTCCTGCTGGGTCGCCCCGACGCTCGCGAGGACCGGGGTGAACCCGGCGGAGGGGCCGGTGAACGCGGTCGCGATCGCCGCCGCGGTGGGACTGCCGCGGCGCGCGAGCAGCACGTTGACGTGCACGCCGTCGGGACTCGCCCCTCCCCAGCCCTGCGCCAACCGACCGTCGAGGTCCCGGGCCGCCACGGCTCAGGCCGCCAGTGCGACGGCGTCGGCGCGCACGCCGAGGCCGGCCAGGTGCTCGTCGAACACGACGACGCCGCGGGTCAGCCGGCCCTCGCGCAGGTCGGCGAAGGCGTCGTTCATCCCCTCGAGCTCGTAGGACCTCGTGATCATCCGGTCGAGCGGGAGGCTCCCGGCGAGGTACTGGCGCAGGATCGTCGGGATGTCGACGCTCGGGCAGGACGAGCCGTAGAGACTGCCGGTGACGATCTTCTCCTCGCGGACCAGCTCGGGCCCGGGCAGCGAGGGGCGGGCCCGGGAGTCGGGCATGCCCACGCACACGATGGTCCCGCCGGGCACGGTCGCGGCGAACGCCTGGGCGAGGACGCCCTCCGCGCCGGCGGCGTCGATGGCGTGGTCGACGCCGCCGCCGGTGATCTCGCGGATGCGCTCCACCAGGTCGTCGCCGGGCGCCAGCAGGTGGGTGGCCCCGAACACCCCGGCCTCCTCGAGCTTCGCGACGACCGGGTCGACCACGAGAATCCGCTCGGCGCCGCTGAGGCGGGCGGCCATCACGGCGCTGAGTCCGACGCCCCCGGCACCGAAGACCGCGACCGACGAGCCCGGCGCCACCCTCGCCCGGTTGATCACCGCGCCGTATCCGGTGAGCACACCGCAGCCGACGAGGCTCGCGACCGCGAGTGGCACCCGCGGGTCGATCCGGATCGCGCTGGAGGCCGGGACGACGGTGTGCGTGGCGAAGGTGGAGAGGAACGAGTAGTGGTTGACCGGCTGCGCCCCGCGGTGCAGCCGGACGGTGCCGTCGAGCAGCGTGCCGGCGAGCAGGGCCGGGGCCGCGGCCGTGCACAGCACCGGGCGGCCCGCGGTGCAGTGCCGGCAGACCCCGCAGCTCGGCATCCAGGACAGCGCCACGTGGTCGCCGACGGCGACGTGGGTGACGCCCGCCCCGACCTCCTCGACGACCCCCGCACCCTCGTGCCCGAGGACGCAGGGGGCGGGCGAGGGGATGCGGCCGGTGTGGGTGTGCACGTCGGAGGCGCAGACCCCGGTGGCCGCGAGCCGCACGAGGACCTCGCCGGTCCGGGGACCCGAGAGCTCCAGGGAGACCGTCTCGAGCGGTTCGTTCGGGCGGGTCATGAGAGATGCGGTGATCTCCACGAGGACGGGTCCCTTCGGGGGAGGAGGGCCGCGCGCAGCGGACACGGGAGTGCCCGGGCACGGGTACGGGGGACGTCGGGGACGGGGCGGTGGGCCGGGCACCGCGTCGCGGTGGGCCTGCCCCTCCGACGGCTCCGAGTCTGCGCGAGGGTCGCCGTCGACGGCAGTGAGACCTGCTCCCGCTGTGCTTCAGTATCGCTTCATGCCGCTCGACCCCCACCGGCTCCTCGTCCTGCGCGCGGTCCACCGCACCGGCAGCGTCCAGGCCGCGGCCACCGCCCTGCACCTCACTGCCTCCGGGGTCTCCCAGCACCTCACCCGGCTCGAGGCCGAGGCCCGGATCCCGCTCGTCGACCGGACCGAGCGCGGCGGGGGGCGCAGTGTCCGGCTCACCGGGGCCGGGCTCGCGCTCGCCCAGCGCGCCGACGACGTGGCCGTCGCCCTGGCCGAGGCGCAGCGCGAGGCCGACCGGCTGCGCGAGGGCACCACCGGCATCGTCCGGATCGGCGGGTTCGCCACGGCCCTCGGACACCTCGTGGTCCCGACGCTGCAGCAGCTGGCGATCACCGACGCGGCCCTGCGCGTCCAGGTCATCGAGGTGAACGCCCGGGAGGGCACCAACCTGCTCCGCGCCGGCGACCTCGACCTGCTCCTCGGGGAGCGCTACGTCCAGACCACCGGCCCCGCGCCCCCGCCGTACCCGGGCCTCGTCGAGAACGAGCTCTTCCGCGAGTCGTTCCGCATCGTGCTCCCGGAGCTGTGGCCGGTCCCCGGGAGCCTCGAGGAGCTGCTGGCCGGGACCTGGGTGACCTCCCCGGCCGGGCACGCACCCCGGCAGATGCTCGACCGGCTCCTCACCCAGCACGGCGTGACGCCGGGGGCGCAGCACGTCTGCACCGAGTCCCAGACGATGCTCGCCCTCGTCGCGGCCGGCCTCGGCGCCGCGATCGTCCCCGACCTCACCCTCGCCTACCTCAGCACGGAGGGGGTGACGGTCTACCCGGCGTCGGTGGACGTCGGGTCCCGCATCCTCACGGTCACCGGTTCCCGACGGGAGCAGTCGGCCTCCGCGCCGCAACGGTTCCTCACCGCCCTGCGCGAGATCATCGGCCGGACCACGTCGTCGGGGATCACCGGGTGACCCGCCGCCCGGTCCGGCGTGTGCCCGCCGGTGCGCGGTGGGCACCCGCGCCCGGCGCGGCAGCCAGCCCGCGCCGTCGTCGGGACCGTGTCCGCGGCCCGACCCCGCTCCACCCGGAGGTGCGTGATGGACCCGACGTCCATGGGACGACAGACCGAGGCCGAGGACGGCGACTCCTCGGCGACCCTGGAGGGCGCCCTCGAGGAGGACCCCACCGCCGGTGACCTCGACGAGGACGGCGACTCCTCGGCGACGACCGCGCCCTGACGCCGGTCCCGGCCCCGGCACCCGCCGGGGCCGGACGGCCCGGCTCGATCAGCCGAGCTGCAGGGTCTCCAGCGCCGCGCGACGGTCACCCTCGATCGGGACCGTCTCCTCGCTCGACCGGTCGATGAACGCCTGCGTGAAGCTGCCTTCGAAGAAGAGCTCGCCGTCGCCGCGGCGCATCCCCAGCTCGAAGCGCACGCTCGACCGCCCGATCTCCCCGACCCGGAGCCCGACCGAGACGACGTCCGGGAACCCGGCCTGCGCCCGGTACTCGCAGTGCACCTGCTTGACGAGCCCGACGGTGTCGCCGTCGTGCGGGTCGAGGCAGCCGTTCTCGATCATCCACCGGTTGACGACGCTGTCCATGATGTCGTGGTGCACCACGTTGTTCAGGTGCCCGTAGGTGTCGTTGTCGTTCCAGCGGGTCGTGACGTCCTGCCAGTGCACGTACTCGTCGTCGCTCACGCCGCCCGTGATCGGCGTTCTAACCCCGCCCGCAAACCCCGCCCCGCCCGCGAACCCCGCCCCGTCCGGACGACGCCTCCCCGGGCGATCGTCCTCTCGGACCGGCTGACCAGCCCGACCCCGACGGCCGCCAGCGCCACCCCGGCGAGCGCCGCGAGGTGCAGCGGCTGACCGAGCACCGGGACCGCGAGCAGCGCGGTGACGGGTGGGACGAGGAAGAGGCTGCTGGTGGCCCCCGCGCCGGGGCGGCGCCGGAGCAGGACGAAGAACAGCAGCAGCCCACCCACCGAGTTGACGACGGCGAGCCAGACGACGGACCCGATCGCGGTCGGCGTCAGTGGCAGCGCGAACCCCCCGGTGGCGGCCGCGAGCGGCACGGCGACGATCGTCGCGGCGCCGATCTGGATCGTCGTGCCGGTCCGCAGGTCGGCCGCGGCGGGCGCGTGCTTCTGCAGCAGGGTGCCGCCGACGAAGCCCGCGAGGCCGACGACGACCAGGACGACCCCGGCCGTGCGCGCCCCGCCGGAGAGTTCCGTGCCCACCGCGGCGACGACCCCCGCGAATCCCAGGGCGAGCCCCACCCACCCGGCGGGTCGCAGCCGCTCGCCGTCGAACGCGACGGCGGCGAGGGCGATGACCAGCGGGCTCGCGCTCACGATCACCGAGGCGAGGCCCGCGGACACGCCGAGCGAGAGGCCCACGTAGATGCCCGTGAACTGCACGTCGAGCAGGAGCACCCCCGCCGCCGCGGGCCGCACCCAGTCCCTCACCCGCGTCGGCCAGGGAGCCCGGGTCGCGAACGCGATCGCCCCCATCACGGCGGTCGCGAGCAGGAAGCGCCAGAACAGCAGGGTCAGTGGCGGGCTGGCGCTCGTCCCCAGGTCGCCGACGAGGTAGCCGCTCGTCCAGATGAGCACGAACCCGGTCGCGAGGGCGAGACCGACGAGGCGGCCCGAGCTCACCCGGGGTGGAGTGACCGCGGCGTAACAACTGGAGGTGTTACTCGACATGGCGAGGAACGTAACAGGTCGATCCGTTACGATGAAGACGTGCGACCGAACCCCGCCCAGCGCTTCGACACCGGCGCGGTCTGGCTCGATCTCCTCGCGACGGTCGGCAGCGCGTACGGGCCCGACCCGGTCGACCGCATGGGCAGCGTCGAGCTCCTCGTGCAGTGGCTCGAGCACGAGGGCCTCTCCCCCGTGGCCCCGCCGGGTCCCGACGACGTCGTCCGCGCGCGCGAGCTGCGCGAGCTGCTCCGTCCGCTCGGGCTCGCCGCGGCCGCGGGCCGCGCTCCCGATCCCGCCCACGTCGACGCCCTCAACGCGGTCCTCGCGCGGGACACGCCGATCCGGCTGACGGCCGGACTGGCGGCGGAACCCCCGGCGACGGCGGCCGACGCCCTCACCCGCGTCGCGCGGCAGGCCGCCGAGCACCTCGCCGGCCCGACCGCCGCCCGCCTGCGGACCTGCGACGACCACGACTGCGCGATGCTCTACGACGACGTCACCGGACGCCGCCGGTGGTGCTCGGCCGCGGTCTGCGGCGTCCGCCACCGGGTCCGCGCGCACCGCAGCCGGGCCGCCGGCGGTGAGTGAGCCGGCGGGACCTACGGCGTGGCGGCCGCCGCGGTGAGCTCCTCCGACGACGGCGCGGGCTCCGGCGGGGCCTGCGGCGGCGGCACGGGGTCGGCCCCGTCGAGCCGGAACCCGACGTAGCCACCGTCGGCGACGTGGGAGCAGATCTGCTTGTAGGTGTTCAGCCCGCCGACCCACATCATCAGCTTGCGGGCCTTGCCCTCGATGTTGCCGCCCGTGTACCAGGACGCGACCTCGCGGTGGAACGTGTAGCCGCCGACCGCGTCGACCTGCTGGTCCCACTGCTGCTGCGCGGCGGCGTCGGCCTCGATCGTCGTGACGCCGGTGCGCGTGAGGTGGGTCAGGCAGTCGGCGATCCACTCGACGTGGTGCTCGATGGAGCGCATGACGTTGGTCAGCGCGGTGGCGCTGAGCGGGCCCGTGACGGTGAACAGGTTGGGGAAGCCCGCGGTCGCCAGGCCGAGGTAGCTCAGCGGGCCGTCGGCCCACTCCACCGCGAGGTCGGCACCGTCGCGGCCGCGGATGCCCATGCGGGTCAGCGGGCCGGTCATGGCGTCGTAGCCGGTCGCCATCACCAGGGTGTCGGCCGGGTACTCGCCGGCGTCGGTGCGCACGGCGTGCTCGGTGATCTCGACGATCGGTTCCCGGCGCACGTCGACGAGCTCGACGTTCTCGCGGTTGAACGTCTCGTAGTAGTCGGTGCCCACGGTGGGCCGCTTCGAGGCGATCGGGTGGTCGTGCGGTTCGAGGCGCGCGGCGACCTCGGGGTCGTGCACCGTCTCCCGGATGCGCTCGCGGACGAACTCGGCGACGACCTCGTTGGCCTCGCGCGAGGTGACGACGTCGGCGTAGGTCCCGACGAACTCCGTGCCGCCGGCCTGCCAGCGCCGCGCCAGCTCGGTCTCGCGCTGCTCGGGGGTGTCGTCGAACGCCGCGCGGCCGGTGCCGGAGGTGTAGTAGCCCGCCGGCGTGATGTCGGCCTGCTCGCGGATGAACGCGCGGTCGAGCTGGGCGTGGAAGATCTCCCGGGCGGTCAGCGGCCGGTTCCGCGCGGGGATCACGTAGTTCGCGGTGCGCTGGAAGACCGTGGTGTGGGCCGCGTCGGCCGCGATCTCGGGGATCGCCTGGACCCCCGACGACCCGGTGCCGATCACCGCGACCCGGCGTCCGGTGAAGTCGACGCCCTCGTGCGGCCAGTGCCCGGTGTGCAGGACCTCGCCGGCGAACCGGTCGAGCCCGGGGACGCGCGGGGTGTTCGACGCCGAGAGCAGACCCACGGCCGCGACGACGAAGCGGGCGCGGGTGCCGCGGCCGTCCTTCGTGCCCAGGGCCCAGGTGCGGTCGTCGTCGTCCCACTCCACCGACGTGACCTGGGCGTCGAAGCTGATGTCGCGGCGCAGGTCGAGGCGGTCGGCGACGAACTCGGCGTAGCGCAGGATCTCGGGCTGGGTGGCGAACCGCTCGCTCCACGCCCATTCGCGGTGGATGTCCTCGGAGAACGAGTAGCAGTAGTCGACGCTCTCCACGTCGCAGCGCGCGCCGGGGTAGCGGTTCCAGTACCAGGTGCCGCCGACGTCGCCGGCCGCCTCGAAGACGTGGCAGCTCAGTCCCCGCTCGCGCATCAGGTGCAGGGTGTAGAGCCCGGCGAAGCCGGCCCCGACCACGGCGACGTCGACGCTGCTCGGGACCTGGTCGCTCATCGCGCCTCCTGCCGGTGGGGGTGGCGCGCGACGAGGCGGTCGCGCAGCTCGGCGACCACCTCGTGCAGGGCCTGGGGCGCCGACCGGCACACGCCGGGCAGGCTCATGTAGCCGTGCGGCATCCCGACGTACTCGGTCATCCGCACCGGCACCCCGGCGTCGCGGAGCGCCTCGGCGTAGCGCACGCCGTCGTCGCGGATGGGGTCGTGCTCGGCGACCTGGACCAGCGCGGGCGGCAGCCCGGTGTGGTCGTCCGCGAGCAGCGGCGACGCGCGGGGGTCGAGCGCCACGGCCTCGTCGTCACCCAGGTAGTGGCCGCGGAAGGCGCGGACCTCGTCGGTGGAGAGCACCGGCGCCTCGGCGTTCGTCGTCAGCGACGGGCTCGCCAGGGTGAGGTCGGTGGCCGGGTAGATCAGGATCTGGCTCGCGATCGCCGGGCCCGAGCGGTCGCGGGCGAGCAGCGAGACCACGGCCGCGAGGTTGCCGCCGGCGCTGTCGCCCATCACGGCGAGCCGGTCCGTGTCGACGCCCAGCTCGGCGGCGTGCTCGGCCACCCAGCGGGTCGCCTCGTAGCAGTCCTCGACGGCGGCCGGGAAGCGGTCGGTGGGCGCGAGCCGGTAGTCGACGGAGACCACCACGGCGTCGAGGTCGGCGCTGACGCCCGAGCAGAGCCAGTCCCCGCCCTCCACCGAGCCGAGCGTCCAGCCCCCGCCGTGGAAGTTCACGACGACGGGCCGGCTCGCCCGCGGGGTGCCGCTGGGCCGGTAGATCCGCAGGCGCCGCCGGCCCCCGGAGAGGTCGACGACCCGGTTCTCGACGTCGACCCCGGGGCGACGGCGACCGAACAGCCGCGCGAGCAGCGCGGGCGGGGCGCCCTGCTGCTGGGCCTTCTCGATGTCCGCCGGCGTCATCGACGAGATCGAGGCGGCCCGCCGCATCGCCCGTCCGAGCAGCCGCACCCTGCGGTCCAAGGCCACCATCCCGGTGCGCCTCCCTCACCTCGTCGTGTGACCCACGACGCTAAGATGGACACTCTGTCTGGTCAATGGGCACGACGACCTGCCACGGGGCGCGGCTACGATCCGGCCCGTGGGCGAGGCGGGCGGGACGGTGTCGCTGCGCGGTCAGCAGCGCGCGTACACCCGCGAGCGCCTCGTGCGCGCCGGGGCGGAGATCTTCGAGCGCAAGGGGTACGCCGCCGCGACCGTCGACGACATCGTCGGCGCCGCCGGGGCCAGCCGGGCGACCTTCTACCTGCACTTCCGCACCAAGGCCGACGTGGTGATCGAGCTCAACGGGCGCCTGGCCGTGGAGGCCCGGGCGTTCTACGCCGAGCTCGACGAGGTGCTCGCGGGCGGGTCGCGCGAGGCGATGCGCGACTGGATGGCCCGCGCCCTGGCGTGGATGGAGACCAACCGCGCGGTGATGACCGCGCCGGAGAGCGCCGCGGCCTTCGCCGGGCCCGAGTCGTTCCGCGCCGTCGACGCCTTCGTCGCCTGCATGCCCCGCTGGCTCGCGCGGTGGCCCGAGCGGCGACGCCACGAGGCGCGCACCCGGATCGCCCTGCTGACCAACCAGTTCCGGGCCGCGCTCGCGTTCCGCGTGCCCGTCGACGGCGAGGACGCGGAGTTCACCGCCGACGACGTGCTCGACGCCATGACCGACGTCTGGCTCGCCGGCCTGCAGCCCCCCGACGACGGGCCCTGACCGGGGGCTGCCGGCGTCCCGCTCAGCCGAAGGCGGCCTGCACGTGGTCCGAGGAGGGCGTCCCGTCGTCGGGCTGCGGCGACTCCGATCCCACCTCGCGGGCGGACGACTCGGGCGCGACGACCGCCGGGTCGACGGTCATCACCGCGTAGCCGCCGACCGCGCCCGCCCCGAACCCGGGAGCGAAGACGCGCACGGGCTCCGTGATCACGCCGTCGGTGACGGCGTCGACCAGGGCCAGCGGGATGGAGGCGGCCGAAGTGTTGCCGACCGTGGCGATGTTGAAGTAGAGCTGCTCCGGCGACAGCCCGGCGGAGCCCGCGAGGCCCACCACCATGGTCTTGTTGGCCTGGTGCGGCACGACGAGGTCGATGCCGTCCAGCAGGGTGCCCGCCCGCCCCTCGGGAGCGGGCTGGTCCCGGAGCTCGTCGATCATCTGCTGCAGGTAGCGGCCGGCGAGCGAGCGCACCTCGGGGCCGTAGACCGTGATGTTGTTGTCGAACTCGGGGTTCGGCCAGATGATCGAGTTGACCTCGCTGACGGGGCCGCCGGCGTAGGTCTGGAGCACCTCGACGTCCGACCGGCCACCGTCCTCGACCGGGCCGACGACCATCGCCGCGGCGGCGTCGCCGAAGATCATGCGGGACGTGCGCACCGAGCCGATCTTGTCGGAGAACTTCTCGCCGCAGATCAGGAGCACCGGCCGGCGGACCTCCTGGAGCAGCCGCGTCGCCTCGGAGAGCCCGTAGGGCAGCCCGGCGCACGCGGCGACGATGTCGCAGGACGCGTGCGTCTGGTGCATCCCGAGCTGACCGGTCAGCCACGTGGCCACCGAGGGGATGAGGCGGGCGCTCGTGCAGGTGCAGAACAGGACGGCGCCGATCTCCTCGGGGCGACGCCCGGAGTGCTGCAGCGCCGCCTCGGCCGCCTGGAGGGCGAGGTCCTCCAGCGGGCGCTCGGTGTAGACGCGCGACTCGATGCCGGTCTTGTCGACGATCTCCTGCGCCGACATCGGCGACCAGCTGTAGGCCGAGTTGCGGATGAGGTCGTCGTTGGTACACAGGTGCTCGCCCCGGACGGCGGCGAGCGCCTCGATCCGCGGGAGGACCTCGAACTGCTCGGCCACCCGGACCGGCGGGTAGGGCCGCACCGGGGGCGTCGCCTCGATGTCCCGCGACCGCCCGAACCGGCGTCGCCGGGTGGCGGGGGCCGGACGGGACGCCCGGCGGAGGAAGTCGAGGACGTGGTGGTCGCGCGGGTGGAAGACCACCACGTAGTCGTCGTCGTGCAGCTCGCCGACCGGCACCAGGGACGTCTCGCTGCGCTGCCAGGGGTACTGGTTGTGCAGGACCATCGACCACCGGTCGAGCGCCTCGAGCTCGGCGACGTCCTGGCTCGCGTCGAGGATCTCCTGCTGGGCGTAGACCGGGTAGTTCGGGTCGTAGGACGCCAGGCGGTAGGTGAGCTGCTCGGGGACGACGAGGGCCTGGGCGACCGTCGGCTTGATCGCCGGCAGCTCGGTCGCGTGGAAGCGGCGCGAGCGCCAGACGTCGAACAGCACGGCGAAGATGCGGTCCTCGGCGGCCTCGTCCCAGGTCGCCGGCAGCGCACCGTAGGCGTTCTGCACGGCGGCGGCCTTGCGGTCGGCGTCCTCCCACGGGGTGAGCACCGGGAGGAACACGTCGTCCCGGTGGCGCGGGACGTCGCGCCAGCGCGTGGGGCGCTTCTCGTACATCGTCATCGCGAACCGGTTGCTCCAGAACAGGTTCAGCGCGACGTCGCGCATGAGCTCGTAGCGGGAGCCGTAGTGGCTGCCCAGCTCGATCCGCCGCAGGATCTCGGTGCCGCTCGGCGCCTTGTCCTCGAAGTCGCGGCGGATCACGGCCGACAGCTGGTCGAGGTCGTCGAGGACGGTGAAGTCGAGCTCGGGCAGGAAGTTCGACGGGAAGACCATCCGCCCGTGGCTGTTCATGACGAAGGGCTGCACCGCAGCCTCCTCTCGAGGTCGGGGACGTGGGCGGGCACCGACGTCAGGAGTCGGCGAGCCACTCGCGGATGGCGGTGCCGTCGGCGTCGAGGACCGGGGGCGCGACGTGGCCGGTGCGGGTGGTCTCGTCGCCCGTGGGGTCGAAGAAGCGCAGCGGCGGGCCGGCGAGCTGCACCGTCCCGAGCGTCTCGTGCTCGACGTCGACGAGGAGCCCCTGGCTGCGGGTCTGCTCCCACGCGTAGACCTCGTCGATGGTGCGGACCTTCCCGGCCGGGACCCCGTGCTCGTCGAGGTGGGCCAGCAGCTCCGGGGCCTCCCACCGGGCGAACACGTCCTCGACGAGGGCGACCAGGCGCTCGTGGGCCGCGACCCGCTCCCCGTTGGTCGCGAGGCCGGGGGTCGCGGGATCGATGTCGAAGGCGCCGCAGAAGCGCCGCCACAGCCCCTCGCTGCCCACCGCGATCTGCACGGCGCCGTCCGCGCAGCGGAACAGTCCGTACGGCGCGATCGACGCGTGGTGGTTGCCCTGGGCGCGCCCGACCTTGCCGGCGACGGTGTAGCGGGTGGACTGGAAGCCGTGGACCCCGACGACCGCGGCGAGCAGGGAGGTGCGGACCACCGTGCCGACGCCGGTGCGGTCCCGTCCGCGCAGCGCGGCCAGCACGCCGTAGGCGCCGTACATCCCGGCGAGCAGGTCGGCGATCGGGGTCCCGACCTTCTGCGGGTCGTCGGGGCCGGACCCGGTCAGCGACATGAGCCCGGCCTCGCCCTGCGCGATCTGGTCGTAGCCCGACCGGCCGCCCTCGGGGCCGTCGTGCCCGAACCCGGTGATCGAGAGGATCACCAGGGCCGGGTTGACCGCGTGGAGCGCCTCGAAGCCGAGACCGAGCCGGTCGAGCACCCCGGTGCGGAAGTTCTCGACGAGGACGTCGGCGCGCCGGACGAGGTCGAGGAGGACCTCCCGGTCGGCGTCGGCCTTGAGGTCGAGGGCGATCGACTCCTTGTTGCGGTTGGCCGACAGGAAGTAGGTGGACTGCCGGTCCGCCGGGTCGGAGGTGCCGGGGGGCTGGACGAAGGGCGGGCCCCAGCCCCGGGTGTCGTCGCCCGTGCCGGGCACCTCGATCTTGATGATCCGGGCACCGAGGTCGCCGAGCATCATGGTCGCGTGGGGGCCGGCCAGGGCGCGGGACAGGTCAACCACGAGGGTCCCGGCCAGGGGGCCGGCGGAGTCGTCGGTCATCGTCATGCCTCTCAGATCCAGCCGGGGACCACGAGGGCGGCCCAGGCGACGAGGGGTCCGACCAGCGTGACCAGCACGCTGTATCTCAGGACCTGGCCGTAGTAGGCCTCTTCGGTGATGGTGTCGGGGCGGTTGGCGACCATGAGGGCGCCGTTGGTGGAGAAGGGGCTGACGTCGACGATCGTCGAGGCGATCGCGAGGGCCGCGACCACGGCGACGGCGCTGACGTTGCCCGTGGCGATCAGCGGGACGGAGATCGGCACGATGATCGGGAGCAGCGCGGTCGACGACGCGAACGCCGAGGTGATGCCGCCGACGTAGCAGAGGACCAGCGCCCCGATGAGGACCGTGCCGAGCGTGGCGGCCCAGGTGCCGACCGCCTCGGGGGCGCCCGCCTCGTTCAGGATGGTGGCGAACGTGCTGACCCCGGCCACCAGGAGGACCGTCGGCCACGCGATCTGCTTGATGGCGCCCTTCTGCTCCTTCGGGAACAGCGCGGTCAGCACGACGGCCGCCGTGATCGCGGTGAAGCCGATGTTCTTCTCGAACACGAGCGCGACGAACGCGACGATGGCGAAGGCGACGAGGGTGATGACCTGGTCGAGCAGCCGGCGCCGCGTCGTCGTCGTGCCGGTCGCCTCCGCGGTGGCGACGCCGCCGGCGGGCGTCCTGGTGCCGGTGGTCGTCGTGCCGGTGCCGTCGTCCGGGGCGTCGTCCTCGGACCCGCGGTCGTCGTCGAGCTCGTCCCTGCTGAGGCGCCGCGACCAGAGGCTGCGCCCGCCGAGGGTCAGGAAGAGCGCGACGGCGATCACCAGGTTGAACAGGAAGCTGGCCAGGAACACGACGACCGGGCTGACCGGCAGGCCGTTCTCCGCCATCACGGAGTTGGTGATGACGCCGTAGATGCTGATGGGCGAGAAGCCACCGGCCTGGGCCCCGTGCACCACGAGCATGCCCATCATCAGCGGGCTGATCCGGTAACGACCGGCGAACCCGAGGGCGATCGGGCCGATGATGGCGCAGGCGGCGGGACTCGCGGCGCCGATCGCGGTGAGCAGGGCGGTGACCCCGAACATCACCCAGGGGATGAGTGCCACCCGGCCGCCCACCGATCTCACCGCCGCCCGCACGATCAGGTCGACGGTCCCGTTGTTGCGGGCGATCGCGAACAGGTACGTGACCCCGACGAGGGTCAGGATCAGGTCTCCGCTGATCCCCCCGATGATCTCCCTCTCGGAGAGTCCGAGGGAGTACATCCCCACCAGCCAGGCGGCGACGAAGCCCAGGGCTCCCATGTTGATCGGCAGCACGGTGCCGACGACGAACAACGCGACCAGCGCGATGATCGAGACGAGCTCAGGTGACATGGCGGGACCTCGGATCCGGGGCCCGCGGGCCCGGGTGGTGGTTCGACGGTGAGCCACGGCGGGGGCGACTGGCTCGTTGGCTCAGTGGCCTAGCCAATAGCAGTGTGAACCACTGTGTCAATAGACTCGGGGCATGGCAGCCGGCGACACCCTCCGCCCCGTGACCCGACCACGTCTCTACGAGCAGGTCGTCGCGCAGATCCAGTCCTGGGTCACCGACAACGGGCTGCAGGTCGGCGACCACCTCCCGCCCGAGCGGGAGCTCGCGACCCGGCTGGGCGTCAGCCGGGCGACCGTCAGTCAGGCCCTCGTGGCCATGGAGGTCGCGGGCCTCGTGTCCGTCCGCCACGGCGACGGGGTGGTCCTCGTCGAACCCGTCGGTTCGACGAAGGTCGTCAACGCGCTGCGCCGCCACGCCCAGCAGCTCCCCGAGATCATCGAGGCGCGCGACGCCCTCGAGACCAAGCTCGCCGGCCTCGCCGCACAGCGCCGCACCGACGCCGACCTCGCGGCCATCGACGAGGCGCTCGAGGTGATGGAGCGCGACGTGGCCGCGGGCGGCCGGGGGGTCGAGGGGGACGAGCGCTTCCACGCGGCGGTGACCGCCGCCGGCCACTCCGGTCTGCTGGCGCGCCTCATGGCCGAGATCAGCGACCTGATCCGGGAGACGCGGATCGCGTCCCTGTCGCAGCCCGAGCGTCCGGCCGACTCCTTGCACGGGCACCGGCGGGTCGCCGAGGCGATCCGCGCGGGCGACGCGGAGGGGGCCGCGCGGGCCATGCAGGAGCACGTCGTGATGGTCAGCGACGTCGCGATGCTGCGCGACTGATCCTCCGGTGACCGGGCGGGGTGGAGCGGGACGGCCCCGCCATGCTGGTGCGGACCGGTCGACGAGAGGCGGACACCCGTGAACGACGAACACCTCCGGCTGTGCGCGAGCGCCGAGTGGGCGGCCCTGGTGCGGGACGAGCTCCTGCCCTGGGTCCTCGGCGACGAGGACCTCGGCGAGGACCTGCTCGAGCTCGGTGCGGGCCCGGGCCTGGTCACCGACCTGCTGGTCGACCGCGCCGCCCAGGTCACGGCGGTCGAGATCGACCCCGACCTCGCGACCGCCCTGGAGGCGCGCATGGCCGGGCACGCGGTGGAGGTGGTCACGGCGGACGCCACGGCCCTGCCGTTCGCCGACGACCGCTTCTCGGCCGTCGCGTGCTTCACGATGCTGCACCACGTCCCCACCCACGCGCTCCAGGACCTCGTGCTCGCCGAGGCCGCGCGGGTGCTGCGCCCGGGCGGGTTCCTGATGGGCACCGACGGGCAGGACACCCCGTCCCGACGCGCCCTGCACGTCGGCGACGTCTTCGCCCCGTCCGAGCCGGCCGACCTGGAGCGGCGGCTCCGGACCGCCGGCTTCGTCGACGTCACCGTCGAGAGCAACGGCGACCGCTTCCGGTTCCGCGCCGCCGTCCGGGCCTGACCTGGTCGGGCCTCAGCCGGCTCCGGCGACCGCCCGCGCGGTCGCCCGGAACGCCGTGACCGCCGGTCGCTCGTCGCCCTCGCGGGTGGCGACCGCGACCTCGCAGGGCCGCCCGCCACGGGGCGGTAGCGGACCCCGGGGTGCGGGAAGTAGCGGGCCGCGGGAGCGGCGTGCAGGCACACGAGCCCGGTGGCGGCGACCGCGCCGGGCACCGCGGCCGGTGAGCGTTGCGGCGCGCACACGGTCAGCCCGGACGGCGGTCCGTCCTGCGGGCATCCCACGCCGCAACCCATGATCAACGGACCCTCACGGGTCTCCCCGGCCCCCTCCGAGCGACGTGAGGGCCTGTTGATCACGGGGCCGGGCTCTTCGCGGCTGCCGGCCGGTCAGCCCAACGCCCCGAGCGCGGCCTGCTCGACCGCCCAGTCCGTGAAGGCGCGGGCGGGCCGGCCGAGCAGGCGGGGGACGTCGTCGCTCACGCCGTTCATGTGGCCCTCGGCCATGACGGTGAACAGACCCACGAGCTCGCGGACCGCGAACTCGTCCACGCCCTCGGCACGCAGCTCGGCCGCGTAGTCGTCGGGGGCCACCGCCTCGTACCTGATCTCCCCGCCGGACGCGGCGGCGAGGACGTCGACGGCCTGCTCGAACGTCAGCACGTCCGGGCCGGTCAGCTCGTAGGTCCGGTCCTCGTGCCCGTCCTCCGTGAGCACCCGCGCGGCGACGGCCGCGACGTCGACCAGGTCGACGAAGGAGTCCGCGATCCCTGTTCCGGGCAGCGCGAGCCGTCCGGCGCGCACGCCCGGGGTCTGCACGTCCTCGGTGAAGTTCTGGGCGAAGTTCGACGCCCGCAGGATCGTGCCGCGCCCCGTGGCGAGGACCGCCCGTTCCGTCACGGCCATGGTGTCGCCGAAGTGGCCGGCGAAGTGCTCGAGCCCCCGGCCCGAGATCATCACCAGCCGTTGCACGTCGGCAGCGACCGCCTCGTCGACGAACGGCTTGATCGGATCGGGGTCGGCGAACGGGGCGACGACGTACACCGCGTCGGCGCCCACGACCACGCCGCGCCACGTCGCCGGCTCGTCCCAGTCGAACCGCACCGGGCCGCGCCGCCCGGCCACGCGGACCCGGTGGCCCGCCACCCGCAACGTCGACGCGAGCCGCCGCCCCGACTTGCCCGTCCCCGCCAGTACCGCGATGTCCATGACCCGAGCCTGGGCGGCCGAGGCGCCCGCGCCCATCGTCGGGACTCCAGGACGCCTACGCGATCGTCCACCGCGCCTCGGTCCGACGGCGGGGATCGGCGAGGACCCCACCTACGCCCGGGCCCCCTCGCGCATCTCGTGGGCCATGCGCGCGGCGTCGGCGCGGGAGAGCTTGCCGACCCGGTTCTGCGGGAGCGTCCCCACCCGGAACACGTACTCCGGCCACTTGCCCTTGGTCAGGCCGAGGTCGCCGAGGTGGCGCTGCAGCTCCGGGAGCTCCAGGTCGTCCCGGTCGGTGACGACCAGGACGGCGACCCGCTCCCCGAGCACCTCGTCGGGCACCGGGACCACGCAGACCTGGTCGACGTGCGGGTGCCGGGCCACGGCGGCCTCCACCTCGGAGACGTCGATGTTGCGGCCCCCGCGGATGATGATCTCCTTCTCCCGGCCCCGGATCGAGGCGGTGCCGTCGGGCGCGATCTCGACGAGGTCGCCGGTCGGGAGGAAGCCGTCGTCGGTCAGGGCGGGCGGGACGACCTCGCCGGCGCGGGCGTAGCCGACGAAGAGCGACGGCCCGCGCACCTGCGCCCGGCCGGTCGAGCCCGGGGGCAGCGGCTCCCCGGCCTCGTCGACGGCCCGCAGCTCGGTGCCGGGGAAGGGCGTGCCGTCGGTCCCGAGCCGGACCTCCGCGGCGTCGCCGGGCAGGGAGGTGGTGTGCCCGAGGCACTCCGACATGCCGAACACCCGCAGGAACCGGGTACCGAGACGCTGCTCGGCCCGGCCGAGGGCGCCGGCGTCCATGGGGCCGCCCCCGACGGTCATGGCCGTCATCGCGTGCAGCTCGCCTCCGCGGCGGGCCGCGGCACCCATCTGCAGCGCCATGGTGGGCACGCACATCGTCCACCGCGCGTCGTACTCGGCCATGAGGTCGACCGCCCCGGCCGCGTCCCAGCGGTCCAGCAGGAGGACGCGGCCGCCGAGCAGGAGCGGCAGGTAGAGCCCGAAGCAGACGGCGGCGGCCGAGGACAGGGGGACGAGGGCGGCGACGGTGTCGCCCGGGCGCAGGCCGGAGGCGTCGATCGTGGCCCGGCCGGCGTAGCGCAGGGCGTCCTCGGTCTGGACGACGCCCTTGGCCCGGCCCGTCGATCCCGACGTCAGGCCGATGACCGCGCCGCCGCGCCAGCGCTCCGCGGGGCGGGCCGGGCGGGCCGCGAGGTGCCAGCCCTCGAGGGCCTCGCCGTCCACGGGCCGGTGCTCCGGGAGCGCCAGCTCCGCGGAGACGGCGGGCGAGACGACGACGGCGTCCGGGTCGACGTCCTCGCACGCCGCGACGAACTCCTGGCGCGTGGTGTGGTGGCTGATCAGGGCGAGGGTGCCGTCGAGCCGGCCGACCGCGAGCGCCGCGACGACCGTCCGGACCGAGTTGTCGGCCTGCACCATCAGCGTCGGACGGGGTCCCGTGCGGGCCCGGAGCTGCGCCGCGAACTCGTCGGCCCGCGCCAGGACGGTCGCGAGCCGGTGCGGCCCGTCGGCGTCCACGGCGACGACGTCGTCGGGCGCGTCGGCGGCCCGCCGGTCGAGGTCGGCGACCAGCTGCCTCATCGCCCGTCCCGGAACATCTCGCGTTCGTCGCCGAGCAGGGCGATCCGCTTCCCGCGCATGGAGCCGACGTGGCTCACGGCCGCGGCCCACTCGTCGCTGGCCAGCGCCGCGCGCGCGGCCTCCTCGTCGTCGAAGGTGAGGACGGACAGGCCGTCCCAGCCCTCCGAGCGCGGTTCGAGGGCGCTCGAGACGGCCGTGTGCCGCCACGCCCGGAGACCGGGCAGGGGGTAGGTCATCTCGGCGTGCTCGCCGCGCCACCAGGAGATGAACTGGTCGTGGGTCCACTCGGGGGGACGCGCGGCCAGCAGGACCAGGTTGAACATCATCGACTCCTCGGGGTGTCGGTACCGGTGGCCTCGACGTCGAGCTCCGGCGAGCGGCCGATCATCAGGTCGGTGACCCGCCCGTCCGGGCCCAGCCTCGCGGCGGCGACGAACGTCGACTCGAACTCGCCTGCCCGGCGGGCCTGCCCGAGGACGAGCTCGTCCGGGCCGACGGTCGAAGCGCTGAGGACGTGGTGCGTCAGGACGCCCTTCTCCCGCTGCGCGAGGTAGCCCTCCATCGCCTCGCGTCCCCCCGCGAAGTCGCGCGCGGCCCCGCCGCCCGTCCCGAAGACGATCGAGAAGCGGAAGCCCGGGGCGATCATGTCGAGGATGTCGTCCGGCGCGTCCCCGTCCAGGCTGGCGAACCAGCGGCGGAGGAAGGGCGCCGTGGTCCCGGGCGGGCTGTCGGTCGTCATCCCGGCCGTCCTCTCTGACGGTGTAGCAAGTTGAGCTGACTTCACTTCAGTACCGAGACTAGGTTCGAGGACACGGGCTGACAAGAGCGGTCAGCGGGCGGCGAGGCCGCGGACGTCGGGGGCGCTCGGCAGGGCCTCGTCCCACCCGTCCCAGTGGACGACGTCGTCGACGGCGGGTCGGCGCGCCCGGCCGAACCGCTCGCCCACGGTGAAGGCCAGCGGGGTCAGGCACACCTGCTGGACGCGTCCGTAGGGGATGCCGAGCAGGTCGGCGACGTCGCGCTCCCGGTTCAGGTGCATCGTCGTCCAGCAGGTCCCGAGCCCGCGGGCGCGGGCGGCGAGCATGAAGCTCCACACCGCCGGCAGCACGCCGCCGAGCAGGGAGGCGCTCGCCATGGCCGAGACGTGGTCGAGCCGGGCGCCGTCCAGGCAGGCGATGACGATGGTGTCCACCTCGTGCAACGCGCGCTCGAGGGCGTCCGCGCTGCGAGCGGTGCGCTCCTGGGTCTGCGCGGCCTGCGGGTCGTCGACCTCGACGCGCCCGATGTAGCCCTCGGACCCGCGGTAGGTGTCCTCGTAGACCTGGCTGTAGATCCCGGCGAGCTGCGCACGCAGGTCGGGATCCCGCACGACGACGAAGCGGGCGCGCGGCACGTTGGAGCCCGCCGGCGCCTGGAGCGCCAGCTCGACGCACTCCCGGACGAGCTCGACCGGCACGGGGCGGCCCGGGTCGAGGCGGCGTCGGACCGCGCGGGTGGTCGCGAGGACCTCGTCGATCTCCATCGCTCAGGCACCGCCCGCCGGGAGCTCGAACATGCCGAAGTCGGGCCGGAAGAACGCCTGGTAGCGCACGACCCGGCCGTCGACGACCAGGGCCGTGGCGGTGAAGGAGCCGGTCCCGCGGCCGTCGGCCTCGGTGACGATGCCGTGGACCATCTCGAGGTCGCCGTCGACGCTGCTGCGCCGGACCTGATGGCGGCGGCCGACGGCCGGGCGTCCCGCGACGTAGGCCTCCAGGTCGGCCCGACCGGTCCCACGGACGTCCGCCCCGGGGATCGCGATCAGGAACTCGACGTCCGGGTCGACCAGCTCGAGTCCCCGCAGGGGGTCCGGGCCGTCCAGCCGCTCGTAGTACTCCTCGATGACCACGGTGCCGTCCTCCTCGTCGGTCACGGGTGGGTCGGCGCGACCGGCGGTCGCACCTCAGGGCGTCTCGTCGCGCCCGGCGATCATGCGGACGGCGCAGCCCTCCACGAAGGTCGAGATGTCGGCGAGGTCGAGCGGGCCGCCGGGGCGGTACCACCGCCAGACGCCCACGATCAGCCCCAGGAGGCTGCGCGCCATGACCTGCGGGTCGCGGTCGGGGAACTCCCCGTCGGCGATCCCGCGCTCGATCAGCTCGACCCAGTTGCGCTCGACGCGCGCCACGAGCACCCGGCACGCCTCGCGCTCGGACTCCTCGCGCGCGGAGACCCGGGCGCCCGCGAGCAGCCCGATGTTCGCGACGAGGATCCGGTTCTGCTGGACGTCCTGCGGCGAGAGCGCGTAGGCCGCGCCGACCGCCGCGCGGAGCCCGGCGAGCGCCGTCGGCGCGCCGTCGGTGGCCTCGCGGAACGCCACGTCGGAGTTGCGCAGACCCAGGCGCATGACCGTCAGCAGGCAGTGGGCCTTGGACTCGAAGTAGTGGTAGAGCGCGGTCTGGCCGATGCCGACGCGGTCGGCGACCGCGGACCACTTGGTGCCCTCGTACCCGGTCTCCCCGAAGCACTCGACCGCGGCCGCCAGGATCGCGGGCCGCTTCGACCGGGGGCCGTCGTCGACCTCGGTGAGTGCCTCGATGCTCATGCTCGGCCCCTTCGGCTGGCTGGTGGCACCCACCCTAGCCAGCACCTGAACCGGGTTCACCGCGTCAGATCCCGATCGCGGCGAGCAGGGCGTCCGCGCCGGCCGTCCCGAGCAGCGCCGCACTGCTCGCGGCCCGCCGCACGTGCAGGTGGGCCACGTGCTCCCAGGTGAACCCGATCCCGCCGTGGACCTGCACGGTCTCGGCCGCCACCCAGCCGTAGGCCTCCCCGCAGACCAGGGCGGCGGTGGCGACGGCCGCGGGGACCTCCGGCGGAGCGTCCGCCAGGGCGGCGGCCGCCCACCCCGACGCGGACCGGGCGGCCTCCACCCGGACCGCCATGTCGGCACAGCGGTGCTTGACCGCCTGGAACGTCGCGATCGGGCGACCGAACTGCACCCGCTGGCGGGCGTGGTCGACCGACAGCTCCATCGCGGCCATGGCGCCGCCGGTCTGCTCGCAGGCCAGCGCCGCCCGCCCCCGGTCGAGCACCCGCTCGACCGCGTACCGGGCGTCCCCGGGGTGACCCACGCGCCGCGCGGGCGTCCCGTCGAGCAGGACGTCGGCGAGCTGCCGGTTCGGGTCGAGCGCCCGCAGCGGGGTGCGGACGAGACCCTCGGCGTCGCCGTCCACGGCGAACACCGCCGGCTCCCCCTCCATGGCGGCGACCACGAACAGCAGGTCCGCGGTCGCGCCCTCCACGACCTGGAGCTTCGTCCCGGTCAGCCGCCACCCGTGGTCGTCGTCGCCCTCGGCGCGCGTGCGGACGCGGTCGGGGTCCCACGCGTCGTGGTCCTCCCGGTGGGCGAACGTGGCGGTCCGGCCCCCCTCGACGAGGTCGGCGAGCAGCTCGCGGCGCAGGTCGTCGGTGCCGTCGAGCGCGAGGAGCACGCCGACGCCGAGCACCGCCGTGGAGAACCACGGCAGCCGGACCGGGCGGCGTCCCAGTTCCTCGGCGATCACCGCGACCTCCCGGAAGCTCGCCCCGGCCCCGCCGAGCTCCTCGGGAACGTCGAGGCCGACCAGCCCGAGCTCGCCCGCGAACCGGCGCCACACGTCCGGGTCCCAGCCCCGGTCGGGATCGGCGGACGGCTCGGTCCGCCGGGTCAGGAAGTCCCGGACGACCGCCCGGAGGTCCTCGGCGTCGGCGTCCGGCGTGATGCGCAGGCTCACGGCGTCCCCTCCTCGTCGGCCACGGCGGCCAGGACCTCGGCGTAGCGCTCCCGCGACTCCGCCCGCAGGGTGGGCAGCAGGTACGGGGGGAACAGGCCGTCGTCGGGCTCGGTGCCGCGGAGCAGGGCCTGCGCGAGGTTGATCTTGTGGACCTCGGTCGCGCCGTCGGCGAGCCCCATGTGGAAGGACTCCAGGACCCACTTGCCGAAGGGCAGCTCCTTGGAGATGCCCAGCGAGCCGTGGATCTGGATGGCGCGCCCGGCGACGTCGGCGAGCACCTTGGGCATCGCCGCCTTCACCGCGGAGATGTCGGCGCGGACCCGGCGGTAGTCGTCGTACTGGTCGATCCGCCACGCTGTGCGCAGCACCAGCAGGCGGAACTGCTCGAGCTGGATCCAGGAGTCGGCGATCATCTCCTGGACGAGCTGGGTGTCGGCCAGCCGCCGGCCCTTCGTCGTCCGCGAGACCGCGCGGCGCTTCATCATCTCGAAGGCGGCCGACACCAGCCCGACGGTGCGCATGGCGTGGTGGATGCGGCCCCCGCCCAGTCGGGTCTGCGCGACCGCGAAGGCCTCGCCGCGCTCGCCGAGGATGTGGTCGGCGGGGATGCGGACGTCGGTGTAGCGCAGGTACTGGTGGGTGCCGACGGGCTCGTCGTGCCCCCACACCGAGACGTCGCGGACCCGCTCGACCCCCGGGGTGTCCGCCGGCACGACGAACATCGACATGGACCGGTGGCGTTCGGCGTCCGGGTCGGTGACGGCCATGACGATGAGGAACTCCGCGAACAGGGCGTGCGAGGAGAACCACTTCTCGCCGTTGATGACCCACTCGTCACCGTCGAGCACGGCGGTGGTGCGGAACCCGGTGGGGTCGGACCCGCCGTGCGGCTCGGTCATCGAGAAGCTCGAGACGATGTCGCCCTCGATGAGCGGCTCGAGGTAGGTCTTCTTCAGGTGGTCGGTGCCGTAGTGGGCGAGGATCTCGGCGTTGCCGGAGTCGGGCGCCTGGCAGCCGAACACGACGGGGCCGGAGTGGGTGCGGCCCAGCTTCTCGTTGAGCAGGGCCAGCCGCAGCTGCCCGTAGCCCTGGCCACCCAGCTCGGGACGGAGGTGCGCGGCCCAGAGCCCGCGCTCGCGCACCTGCTGCTGCAACGGGCGGATGAGCGCGTTGCGCACCGGGTCGCGCGGGTTCCAGGCGTGCTCGACGACCTGGTCGACGGGCTCGACCTCCTCGCGGACGAACTCCTCGACCCACTCCAGCTCCCGGGCCACCTCGGGCTCGGACTCGAATCCCCAACTCATGTCGTGCGACTCCTAGCGTGTGAGCACGGTGCAGGCGGAGATGCCCGGCGCGCCGTAGACGTGGGTGAACCCGACCTGCGGGTCGCCCGGTACCTGGTGCTCCCCCGCGTCGCCGCGCAGCTGGAGCACGTTCTCGTAGACCTGCCGCAGCCCGGAGGCGCCGATCGGCTCGCCGTTGGCGAGGCAGCCGCCGTCGGTGTTGACCGGCAGCCGGCCCTCGATCGCGGTGGCGCCGGAGGCGATGAGCTCCTCCTGCTCGCCGTGCTCGCAGAGACCGGTCTCGGCCATGTGCATGAGCTCGGCGCCGGACTCGGTGTCCTGGACCTGGGCGACGTCGACCTCCGACGGCGCGATCCCGGCGGCCGCGAACACCGCGGCCGCGGACTCGACCGTCGGGGACGGGGCGCGCTCGGTCGCGAGCCACGGGGAGAACACCTCGAAGGAGCCGTAGCGGCGGCTCCGGAACGTCGCCCCGCGCAGGTACACCGGACGTTCGGTGTAGCGCCGGGCGTCCTCGGCGCGGCAGAGCACGAGGGCCACCGCGCCCTCGGCCGGCGAGCAGTACATGTACTGCGTCAGCGGGTCCGAGATCATCGTCGCGCCGGCGATCTCCGCGACGTCCATCGGCTTCCGCCGCCAGGCCATCGGGTTGCGGGCGCCGTTGCGGAAGGCCTTGGCGGCGACCTCGGCCAGCACCCCGGGCTTCATGTCGTGGTCGTGCAGGTAGCGCTGGATCTTCATCCCGAAGAACTGCGTCGTCACCATCATCCCGGTCTCGCCGTACCAGGACCCGATGCCGTGCTCGGCGGGGTCGGTGTCGAACGCCCCGCGCGGGTGCTTGTCGAAGCCGATGACGATGCCGATGTCGTGCTGCCCCGAGCGGATCGCGGCGTCGGCCGCGATGAGCGCGGAGCCGCCGGTGGCGCAGCCGTTGGCGACGTTGATGAACGGGAGCCCGGTCAGCCCCAGCTCGGAGACCAGGGTGTCGGCGTCGCCCGCGGAGTGCGACCCGCCGAAGCCGAACTGCATGTCGGAGAACCGCAGCCCGGCGTCGCGCAGCGCCCCGCGGGCCGCGTGCACGGCCTGCGCCCGCCCGGACACCCCCTCGGTGCGCCCGAACCGGTGCATCCCGATCCCGACGATCGCGACCTCGCTCATGACGCCCTCCCGACGAACGCGAACGTGTGCACCGGCCCGTCGGCGTCGGTCCGGAACGGGACCAGCGCGAGCTCGACCGGCATCCCGATCTCGAGGCGGTCGGGGTCGGTCTCCACCAGCCGCGACTCCACGATCAGCTGCCCGGGCAGCTCGACGTAGCCGACGGCGTACGGCTCGTGCTCCGCGGTGCCGGTGTACGGCGGCTTGGGGCGGAAGCCCTGGCTGGTCCAGGACCACAGCGTGCCGGTGCGGGACAGGGCGACGTCCTCGGTGCCCGAGCCGGTGCACCGCGGGCAGCCGTCCTGGGCGGGGAAGGTGTACGCGTCGCAGTCGCGGCAGCGGCTCCCCCGCAGCGCGGGGCCCTCCGCGGTCTCGGTGAGCAGGGACGGGTCGACGAACCTCGGGGCGCTCACGGCGCGGCCAGCCGTCCGCCGTCGACGGCCAGCAGGGCGCCGGTGGTGTAGCTCGCGTGCGGTCCGCACAGGTAGAGCGCCGCCCCGACGATCTCGGCGGGCTCGCCCACGCGCTCCAGCGGCCAGCTGCGGGCCATCGCCGCCACCGCGTCGGGGTCCCAGGACCGGCTGATGTCGGTGGCGAACGGGCCGGCGAGGATCGTGTTGACCCGCACCGTCGGCCCGTACTCCTGCGCGAACCCGGCGGTCAGCGTGTTCAGCGCCGCCTTCGCCGCGGTGTACGGCAGGTCCCCGGCCGTGGGCCGGCCCGACCCCATCGACGAGATGTTCAGGACGACCCCGCCGCCCCGCCCGGCCATCCGTCGGCCCGCGAGCGCGGTGAGCCGGAAGGGGCCCTTGACGTTGACCGCGAAGACCTTGTCGAAGAGCTCCTCGGAGACCTGGTCGAGCGAGGGGTAGGTCGGGGCGATCCCGGCGTTGTTCACCAGGACGTCGACCGGCCCGAGCTCGTGCTCGACCTCGTCGAGCAGGTCGCCCACCTGGTCCCACTGCCCCACGTGGGCCGCGTGGGCGGTCACCCGGCGGCCCGTCGCGGCCGAGAGCTCCTCGGCGAGCGCGGCACACGCGTCCTTCTTCCGCGAGGCCACCGCGACGTCCGCGCCCGCGGCGGCGAACGCGATCGCGATCTCCCGCCCCAGGCCGCGGGAGCCGCCGGTCACGAGGGCGGTCCGCCCGGCCAGCGGCGCCGTGTCCGCCCGGACCGCCGCGACGGCCTCGGTCACCGATGCGCTCATCTCGGGATGTCCTTCCACGCCACGCCGCGGTCGGCGCGGGGTTCCGGCGGCAGCCCCAGCAGGCGCTCCGCGATGATCGTGCGCTGGACCTCGTCCGACCCGCCCGCGATCCGGTAGCCCGGGGCGCCCAGGACGTGCTCGGTCCAGCGGTAGCTGCCGTCGCCGGCGTCGGCGATCAGCCGGGACCCGAGGATCGCGGCGGCCGCCTCCGACACGGCGGTGAGGCGCTGGGTCCACGCCAGCTTGCGCAGGGACCCGATCGGGCCGGGTTCCACGCCGGCCAGACGGGCCTCGCGGTCGCGGCGGGCCGACACGGCGGCGACCTTCTCGGCCGCCCAGACACCGGCGAGCAGTCGCCGGACCTCGGGGTCGTCGAGGCGGCCGTAACGGCGGGCGTCGTCGAGGAGCTGGTCGAAGCCGCCCCCGAGGTCGGCGTTCGCGCCGGAGTGCCCGCGCTCGAAGCCGAGCGTCGCGAGCGTGACGCCCCAGCCGCCACCGACCTCCCCGAGCCGCCACGCGTCCGGGACGCGGACGTCGTCGAGGAACACCTCGCAGAACGACGACCCGCCCGACATCTGGCGCAGCGGCCGTACGTCGACGCCAGGGGTGTCCATGCGCAGGAGGAACGCCGTGAGCCCCTGGTGCTTGGGCACGTCCGGGTCGGTGCGGCAGATCAGCTCGCCCCACTCGGCGAACTGCGCCCCGGAGCTCCAGACCTTCTGCCCGGTGACCACCCAGGCGTCCCCGTCGCGGACCGCGCGGGTGGACAGCCCGGCCAGGTCGGACCCGGCCGAGGGCTCCGAGAAGAGCTGGCAGGCCGTGGTGTCGCCGCGCAGGAGCGGCTGCACCAGCTGTGCGGTCTGCTCCGGCGTGCCGAAGAGCTGCACGGTCGGAGCGATCAGGGCCGTCGACACCGACGTCAGCTCGTGCTGACCCGGCGTCTCGAACTCCCGCTCGGCCTCGGCGAAGGCCTCCTCGTGCAGCGCCGAGAGGCCGGCGCCGTCGTGCTCGATAGGCCACGAGAGAGCCCCGTAGCCGGCGTCGTACTTCGTGCGCAGCCAGTCCCGGATCCGCCCGAGCAGCCGGCGCTCGTCGTCGTCGGGCAGGTCGTGGAAGACGGCCACCGACCGGCGGCCCTCCTCCCCGCGGGGAGGCACGTTCTCGGCGAGCCACTTCCGCGCGCGGTCGGTGAACTCGTCGAGCTCGGTCTCGCTGACGGTGGTCATCGTGCCGTCCACCCTCCGTCGACGGTGAGGATCTGTCCGGTGAGATAGCTGGTGGCGGGCGAGGCGAGGAACAGCAGCGCGGTATCGAGCTCCGCGGGCTCCCCGGCGCGCCCGAGCATCGTGTTGCGGCCGATCCAGCGCACCGAGCGCTCGTCGTCGAAGAGCGCCTCGTTCATCTCGGTGCGGAACCAGCCGGGGGCCAGCGCGTTGACCCGCACCCCGCGCCCGCCCCAGTGCCCCGCCAGCTCGCGGGTCAGGCCCAGCAGTCCCGCCTTCGAGGCGGCGTAGCTCGCCCCGCCCAGCGGCGCGGCCGAGACCAGCCCGAGGATCGAGCTGACGTTGATCACCGCCAGCCCCTGCGGCCCGGCCGCCTCGGCGGCGAGCCGGGCCAGGTGGAACGGCCCGACGAGGTTGGTGCCGAGGACCTCGGCGAACCCGGCCGAGGTCTCGTCGGCCGGCTTCGCCCCGCTGTCGACCCCGGCGTTGTTGACCAGGAGGTCGATCGTCCCGGAGCCCTCCCGGACCGCCGCGACCAGCGACTCCCGGCCGTCCTCGGTGCCGAGGTCGGCGGCGACGGGACGGATCGCGGGGCGGCCCGCCGCGAGCTCGCGGAGCCTCGCGTCGCGGCGGGCCGAGGTCCACACGGTCGCGCCGGCGGCGGCGAGCACCTCGACGAAGCGCGCCCCCAGTCCCGAGGAGGCGCCGGTGACGACGGCGGTGCGGCCGGTGAGGTCGAACAGCTCGGCCGGGGCCGCGGCGGTCACGCGGCACCCCCGGCGAGCAGGGAGCGGGCGGAGGAGATGAGGGCCGCGACGGTCGGCGGCAGCTGTTCCTGCACCGGGTCGTGGTGGCGGCCCTCGCGATGACGGCGCAGGTTGTGCCCCATGATCGCGGCCATCTTCATGCGGGCGAGCGCGCGGAACCACCGTCGTCCGGGTCCGGCCTCGAGCACGGGTCCGCCGCCCTCCCGGTAGGGCGCGACGAGCTCGTCCTCGGTCGGGAGGCCCTCGACGGTCCGTCCGACCCCGGGGAAGAGCGTCCCGTCGGTGAAGACCCCGAACCAGCCGAGGTCGATGCGCGGGTCCCCGACGCCCCAGATCTCCCAGTCGACCAGCGCGGTGGGCGTGGTCCCCCGACACAGCAGGTTGCCGAGCCGGAAGTCGCCGTGCACCAGCACCGGCGTGACGGCATCGGGGACGTCCTCGCGGAGCGCCCCGAGCAGCTCCTCGGAGCCGGGCCGGAGCTCCACCGGCACCGCCCGCATCGTCTGCTCCCACCGGTCCAGCTCGTCGCCGGGTCCGGCCGGATCGGGCAGCACGCCGCCCGCCGCGCGGACGTCGTCGGCCAGCCGGTCGGTGGGCACCGCGTGCAGGGCGCCGAGGACGCGGGCGGCGGCGACCATGCGCTCGTGCGCCAGGTCCGGCGGGATCGCGGTGGCGACGTCGAGCACCGGCTCGACGGCCTCGCCGTCGGCGAGCTCCATCGCGAACCAGGCGGGCTCGACCTCGTCGCGGGCCAGCACCGCCGGGACCGGCAGGCCGTGCCCGGCGAGCGCCGAGAGCACGTGCGACTGCCGCAGCACGTCGTGGCGTCCCCGGGCGGGCCGGCCCGGTGGGACGGCCTTCACGACGACGCCGGCGTCGCCGTCGCGCAGGACGTACGTCAGCCCGGACCGGCCGCCCTCGAGCACGGTCAACGGACCGGCGCCCGGCGCACCCAGGGACGCCCGGACACGGGCCGCGAGCTCCGGGTCCGCGTCCACGGACACCGCCTGCTGGGTCATCGGTTTCCTCCCACCGGATCGTCGTCGGCCCGGGCGGACCCGCCGGCGGCCCGGGCGGGCCGTCGGCGTCGTCGTGCGTGGGTCAGCGACCCGTCCACTTGGGGTCGCGCTTCTCCAGGAAGGCCGCCACGCCCTCGGCGGCGTCGTCGGAGTTGAGGGTCACGCCGACCGCGAGGTGCTCCATGACCATCAGCGACGCGATGTCGGCGTCGAGGCCGCGGTCGACCGCCATCTTGGTGAGCTTCATCTGGAACGGGCTCTTGTCCGTCAGGTGGCTGACGAACTCCTCGACGCACTCGTCGAGCTGGTCGGCCGGCGCGCTCGCGTTGACCAGGTCGAAGGCCTCGGCCTGCTTGCCCGTGAGGAGCTTGCCGGTGAGCATGAGCTCCTTGGTCTTGCGAATGCCGATCATGCGCGGGAGCCGGTAGATCGGGCCCGCGCCGCCGAACAGGGCGCGGCGGATGTGGAAGTCCCCGATGAGGGCGGTCTCGTCCGCGATCGCGAAGTCGCAGGAGATCATCACCTCGAACCCGCCCGCGGTGACGTAGCCCTCGAGGACCGCGACCGACGGCTTGGACATGTTGTAGAAGCGGTCGCACACCTTCGCGGAGACCACGGCCACGTCCATCGCCGTGCTCGTGCCGATGAAGTCGGCCTGCAGGCTGTCGAGGTCGAAGCCCGAGGAGAAGGTGTTCCCCCGGCCACGGACCACCACGGCGCGAATCTCGTCGTCCGCCTCGATCTCGGTGATGATCTCGTCGAGCCGGTGCAGCATCGGCACGGTGATGCAGTTGCGCTTGTGCGGCCGGTTGAACCAGACCCGCGCGATGTGCCCGTCCCGCTCGAACTGGATGTCGTCCTCGGCAGCCATCGGAACCTCCATGTTGAACTGAATTCAGGTCAAAGCATGGGCCGACCGACGAGCCCCTGTCAACCCCGCGCCGCGGGCCGGTCGAGCGTGGTCGAGGGCCAGTGATCGGCTTCATGGTGCTACTTGAACTGATGTCAGTTTGGTGGCTACCGTCGCCTCGCCGCGGTGACGAAGGGTCCTGGCGGCGGAGCGCGAAGGAGCGCCGCATGACGACGAACACCCGGAGCGACCGCGACGTGGTCGCCCGCAGGGCCAGCACGGCCGCGGCCGTGGGCACGGCCATCGAGTACTACGACTTCGCGATCTACGGCTCCCTCGCGGTCGTCCTCGCGAAGCTCTTCTTCCCCGCCACCCAGGGCTTCGTGGCGCTCCTGTCGACGCTCGGGGTGATCGCCGGCGCGTACGTCATCCGGCCGATCGGCGGCCTGCTCTTCGGTCGCCTCGGCGACCGGCGGGGCCGGCGCACGGTGCTCCTCGCGACGGTCGCCCTCATGGGGATCGCCACCACGCTCACCGGTCTCCTCCCCACCTACGCCTCGGTGGGCGTCGCGGCCCCGATCCTGCTGACCGTCCTGCGCCTGCTGCAGGGACTGTCGGCGGGCGGAGAGGTCGGCGGCGCCGTGTCGCTGTCCACCGAGTCCTCCCCGTCGAAGCGACGGGGGCTGTTCGGGTCCGCGACCTCGATCGGGGTCGCGATCGGCCTCGCCGGCGCCGCCGCCGTCGTGGGCACCGTGAGCGCCCTGACGACCGCCGAGCAGATGGCCGCCTGGGGCTGGCGCGTGCCGTTCCTCATCGCCGCACCGCTGCTCGTCGCCGCCGTGATCTACCGGCTCAAGGTGGAGGACTCGCCGCTGTTCCTGCAGATGGTCGAGGAGGCGGCGCCGCCGAAGGCACCGCTCACCGAGGTCGTGCGCGACCACAAGGGGGGCCTGTTCCGGCTCATCGGCCTGGCGTACTCGACGCTGACCACCGGTGCCCTCGCGTCGATCTACCTGGTGGTGCACCTCTCGGGCGTCCTGAAGTACTCGCTCTCGAGCAGCCTCTGGCTCACGGTCCTCATCATCCTGGTCCCCATCGGGATCATCCCGTGGGCCGGCGCGCTGAGCGACCGCTTCGGGCGCAAGCGTCTGCTCGCCACCGGCATGGTCGGCTTCGTCGTCCTGTCCGTGCCCTGCTTCTGGCTCATGCAGCAGGGCTCCCTCGCGCTCGCCGTCGTCGCCGCGCTGATCCTCAACGTCCCCTTCGCCATCCAGCAGGGGGTCGTCTACACGATGTACGCGGAGCTGTTCCCGACGCGGGTCCGGTACTCCGGGGTGTCCCTGGGCTTCAACCTCGGCGGCATCATCGGCACCGGGACCGCCTCCCTCGTGGCGGCCTCCCTCGTCGCGGCCACCGGCGTCACGATCGCCCCGGCCTTCTACGCCGTGTTCGCCGCGGCGGTCGGGCTCCTCGTGCTGCTCGCCATCCACGAGAGCTCCGGCAAGGAGCTCGCGAGCGGCGTCGCGCCGGCCGCGGCCGACGCCCCGGTCACCCCGGCCGTGCCCACCCCCGCGGACCGGTGACCACCGTGCGCGGACTGGAGGGTCGACGGGTCGTCCTCACCGGCGCCACCGGGGGGCTCGGCACCGCGATCGCGCGCCGGCTGCTCGACGAGGGCGCCTCGGTGGCCCTCACCGACGTCGACGGGTCCGCGCTGGAGCACGTCGCGGCGTCCCTGGGCGGGGACACGACCGTCCTCGCCCTGGACGTCGCCCGGGAGGACGACTGGCAGCGGGTCGTGAGCGCGCTGCAGGACCGGTGGGGCACGGTGGACGTCCTGGTCAACAACGCGGGGATCGGGAGCACCGGCACCGTCGAGACCGAGACGCGCGAGCGCTGGGACCAGGTCCTCGAGGTCGACCAGCGGGGCACCTGGCTCGGGATGCAGCACGTCGGGCCCGTGATCGAGCGCGGCGGGGGCGGGTCGATCGTCAACGTCGGCTCGATCCTCGGCGCGACCGGCGGGCTCGCGAACAGCTTCTCCTACGCCGCCGCCAAGGGCGCCGTCCGGTCGATGACGATGAACGCCGCGCTGCACTGGGCGCAGCGCGGCGTGCGGGTCAACGCGGTCGTCCCCGCCTTCATCGGGACGACCGCGCTCCTGGGGCGCTACGCGGGCACCGAGCGGCACGCCGCGATGCTGGCCAACACCCCGATGGGCCGGCTCGGGCGCCCGGAGGAGGTCGCCGCGGCCGTGGCCTTCCTCGCCGGCGACGACTCCGGGTACACCACCGGCTCGGAAGTCTTCGTCGACGGCGGTTGGTCGGCCCGCTAGCCGGCGTGTCCCGGGACGAGGACCGCGCGCCCGACCATCCGCCCCCGGCGCAGCTGGTCGAACGCGCGGTCCGCGTCCGCCAGGGCGAAGGCCGTCGTCCGCGCGGTCAGCCCCCCACCGCGGGCGAGGTCGACGACGGCAGCGAGCTCGGGCCGCGAGCCCCAGAAGGGCAGCCGGAGCCGGGCCCCGGAGGGCAGCACCCCCGGCTTGGACACCGCCACGCTCCCGCCGCCACTGCCGACGACCACCAGCTCGCCCGCGGTCCGCAGCAGCGACACGGCCAGGTCGAGGCTGCTCTGCGCCCCCGCGAAGTCGAACACCACGTCGGCCCCGCTCCCCCGGGCGGCCGCCACGGCCGCGGGGGCGTCGGCCGGGCCCACGGCCGCGTCCGCCCCGCACTCCCGCGCCAGGTCCAGGGCCTCCTCCCGGGTGTCGACCGCGACGACGGTGACTCCGCCGAGCGCGCGGAGGATGCCGATCGCGAGGTGTCCGAGGCCGCCGACCCCGATGACGACCGCGATCGCGCCCGACTCCGACAACGCCTCGCGGCTCCCCTCGACGGCGTGGAAGGACGTGAGGCCCGCGTCGGTCAGCGTCGCCGCGACGACCGGGTCCAGACCCTCGGCGTCCACGACCCGGTGCCGGTCGACGACCAGCGCGTCCGCCATCCCGCCGTCGACCCCGAGCCCGAGGCCCGCCGCCGGCAGCGTGCGGCGGTGGTCGCAGTAGTTCGTCCGGCCCCGGGAGCAGCGGGGGCACCCACCGCAGCCGTACGGCGCGTGGACGACGACCTGCTGCCCCACCCGGAGCCCCTCGACCTCCGCCCCCAGGGCCGCGACCCGACCGCAGACCTCGTGCCCGAGTGTGAACGGCAGCGCCCACGCCGCCCCGGCCCCGCCGTCGAGCACCGCGAGGTCGGAGTGGCAGACCCCGGCGGCGAGGACGTCGAGCCGCACCTCGGCCGGCCCCGGCTCGGGCGTCGGCACCTCGGTCAGCCCGGCCCGGCCGGGAGCCACCATCCGGTAGGCGATCACGGTGTCCTCCTCCGTCGACGCGCGTTACCGAACCGACTTTAGTTCACCTGTGGTGGCCTCGGGAGGAGCGTGCGCAGCGCCGTCGTCAGCTCGTCGGTGGACGCGTCCCCGAGCTGGGCACGGAGTCCCTCGTCGACCTCCGCGACGACCCGTCGCGCGGCGCGACGCAGCCGGTCGCCCTCGGCCGTGACGCGGAGCTCGGCGGTGCGACCCCGCCCCGCCTCGGTGACGCGCTCGACGGCGCCGCGGGCCTCGAGCGCGTTCAGCGTCGCCTGCATGCTCTGCGGGGTGATGCCGGCCCGGCGAGCCAGCTCGCTGTAGGAGAGCCCCGGGCTCGACGCGAGGTGGCCGAGCGCCGAGAGGTGGCGCAGGGACATCCCCTCGGCCTTCAGCTCCGTCTCCACCTGCTCGCGGACGCGCCGGCCCAGCGCGATCAGCAGGAACGCCGGGCTCGCGGGGGGACCGCCGTCCCCGTCGGGCGGCGAGCTACGGGTCACGGTGCGGCAGTCTAGAGTTACAGTCAGACTGAAACTGCATGACGACCGCAGAGGAGACGGACATGCTGGTCCAGATCGCGTTGTCCGACGGCTTCGACCCGCTCGACGTCCTCGCCCTCGCGCGGTGCGCGGCCGGGGCGGCGGTGGTGGGCGCGTGACCGCGGTCCTGCTCTCGGTCCACGTCCTCGCCGCGATCCTCGCGATCGGTCCGGTGTGCGTGGCGGCGAGCATGGTCCCGGCGGAGGCCCGCCGGGCCGTGGCCGACGGCGGGGAGGTCGCCGACGCCGGGCGGCTGCCGGTGCTGGTCCGCATCTGCCGGACCTACGCCCTCGTCGGGATCGCCGTCCCGGTCTTCGGCCTGGCCACGGCGTCGTCGATGGGCGTGCTGACCGACCCCTGGGTGCTCGTCTCGATCGTCCTGACGCTGGCGGCCGCCGGCCTGCTCGCGCTGCGGATCCTGCCGCAGCAGCGCGCGCTGCTCGACACCGTCGGCACGGACCGGGCGCGGGTCGGCGAACTGGCCGGTCGCCTGGCGGGCGCGACGGGGATGTTCAACCTGCTGTGGGCCACGGTGACGGTGCTGATGATCGTGCGGCCCGGCTCAAGCACGGGGGTCTGATGCCGTCCGCACCCCTGCGCATCGCCGCGACGGTGGAGCTGGTCAGCCTCGTCGTGCTGCTGGCGAACCTGGCGACGGTCCACGCCCCCGCGGTCGCCTCGCTGATGGGCCCGGTCCACGGCTGCGCCTACCTGGCGGCGATCGCGCTCACCGTGAGCCGGGCCGGGTGGCGCTCGCGGGCGACGGTGCTCTGCCTCGTCCCCGCGATCGGCGGCCTCCTCGCCATCCGCCGACTCCGGGGCCGCCCTGCGTGAGCGGCCCCGGAGTACGGGTCAGGCGGGCGCGACACCCATCGCGGCGGCCAGCCGCAGGTGCGGCGTCGCCTCGTCGTGGCGGGACCCGCGCTGCAGCGTCCGGCCGAGCAGGAGGTGCGCGTACCCGTCGGACGGGGCGTCCGCGAGCAGGTCACGCAGGGTCTGCTCGGCCCGTCCGAGCTGGGCCGAGTGGTAGTAGGCCCGGGCCAGCAGCAGGCGGACGGCCGCCGTGGCGGGCTCGTCGGCCGCCAGCGCCTCCAGCTCGCGCGCGGCGGTGATGTAGTCGTGGAGGTCGAACAGGAAGGTCGCGCGGATCCACCGGTCGGCCGGGGTCACCGGCCCCTCCACCGTCCAGTTCAGTGCCGTCGTGCTCATGCCGCGCCCAACGGGTTCCGCGGTGCGGATGTTCCGTGGGCGCTCCGCGCCGGTGAGCACTTTCCGGGGTCATAGCCCCGGAAAGTGCTCACGAGGACGTCAGTCCACACTCGCCTCGAGCCAGGCCTCCTCGAGGCCCTCGCGCTCGGAGATCAGGGCCCGCAGCTCGGCGTCGAGCTCCATGAGCCTGGCGCGGTCGTTCGCGGCGTCGGCCAGCAGCGTGTGCAGCTGCTTCTCCCGGGTGTCGAGCTTCTCGATGCGCCGCTCGATCCGGCCGATCTCCTTGCGGGCGGCGCGGCGGTCGACCTCCGCCGAGGTGTTCGGGGCCGAGGAGGACGCCACCGTGGCGGTGGCCGAGACGTCGACCTGCTGGTCGCGCCGGCGCAGGTACTCCTCGATGCCGCCGGGCAGGTCGGTGATGATCCCGTCGCCGAACAGCGCCACCACGCGGTCGCACACCCGCTCGGTGAGGTAGCGGTCGTGGCTCACCACGACGAGCGTCCCGGCCCAGCCGTCGAGGATGTCCTCGAGCTGCTGGAGGGTGTCGACGTCGAGGTCGTTGGTGGGCTCGTCGAGCATGAGGACGTTCGGCTCGGTCATCAGCAGGCGCACCAGCTGCAGCCGCCGCCGCTCGCCGCCGGAGAGGTCCGAGACGGGCGTCCACTGCTGCGCGGCCGTGAACCCGAACCGCTCGGCCAGCGCCGACGCGGTGTGCTCCCGGCCCCCGATGAACACGCGCTCGGCGACGTCCTCCACCGCCTGCAGCACCCGGCGGTGCAGCGGCAGGTCGGAGAGGTCCTGGGAGAGGTGCGCGAGGCGCACGGTCGTCCCCTGCACGCGCTTGCCGTCGTCGAGCGCCCGCTCCCCCGCGATCGCGCGCAGCAGCGTCGTCTTGCCCGAGCCGTTGATCCCGACGATGCCGATGCGGTCGCCCGGGCCGATCCGCCAGGTCTGGCGGTCGACGATCGTGCGCGGCGGATCGCTGGGCACCGTCAGCGTGGCGTCCTCGAGCTCGATGACCGTGCGGCCCAGCCGGTGGCGGGCCATCGTCACCAGCTCGACCGAGTTCCGCGGCTCGGGCACGTCGGCGATCAGCGCCTCCGCGGCCTCGATGCGGTACTTCGGCTTCGAGGTCCGCGCGGGCGGGCCACGGCGCAGCCAGGCCAGTTCCTTGCGGGCGAGGTTCTGACGACGCTGCTCCGCGGCGTCGGCGAGGCGGGTCCGCTCGGCGCGGGCGTAGATCCAGTCGTTGTAGCCGCCCTCGAACTGCTCCACCTTGCCGTCGACGACCTCCCACGTGCGGGAGGCGACGGTGTCGAGGAACCAGCGGTCGTGCGTCACGACCACGACCGCGGTGCGCCGGGCGAGCAGGTGAGCGGCGAGCCAACGCACGCCCTCGACGTCGAGGTGGTTGGTCGGCTCGTCGAGCACGAGCAGGTCGAGGTCCTGCACCAGCGCCGCGGCGAGCGCGATCCGCTGCCGCTCGCCCCCGGAGAGGCCCTCGACCGACGCGTCCAGGCCGCGGCCGCCGCCGGGCCGGAGGCCCTCGATCACGGTCCTCGAGCGCGCGTCGGCCGCCCACTCGTGGTCGGGGACCTCCCCGCCGAGGACGGAGGCCCGCACCGTGGCGCCCTTCGGCTGCGACTGCTGGGTCACCGCCGCCATCCGCAGCCCGCGCACCGGGCTGACCCGGCCCTCGTCGGGAAGCTGCAGGCCGGCGAGGATCGAGATCAGCGTGGACTTGCCGCCCCCGTTGCGGCCGACGACCCCGACGCGGTCGAAGGAGTCGATGCCGAGGGAGACGCCGTCGAGCACGGGCTTCGGGCCGCCGAAGGAGATGGCGACGTTCTCGAGGTTGACGAGGTTGGGCACGGATAGCCTTTCAGGCGTACATGTTCGGGCCGGGATCCGACGCGGGCGGGCCGCCGCGGGGCGGACGGGCCGGGTCGCCGTCGATCACCTTGGCCCCGGGGACGGGGCCGTGGGCCACGCGCACCGTGCGGCACACGCCGGCCCCGGCGAGCTCGGCCGCCACGCGCACCGCGGTGGGGCCGTCAGTGCACAGGAAGATGCAGGTGGGTCCGGAGCCGGAGACGACCCCGGCGAGGGCGCCCGCCGCGACCCCGGCCCGCAGCGTGCGCCGCAGCCCCGGGTCCATGCTCACGGCGGCGGCCTGCAGGTCGTTGCCGAGCAGCAGCGCGAGCGAGCGCGCCTCCCCGGAGGCCACGGCCTCGAGGACCGGCTCGACGTCGCCGATGCGCTTCACGTCGGACGCGGCGCGCAGCCGGTCGAGCTCGCCGAAGACGGCGGGGGTGGAGAGCCCGTGGTCCTGCAGGGCCACCACCCAGTGGAAGGTGTGCCGGGAGAGCACCGGGACGAGGTTCTCCCCGCGGCCGGTGCCGAGGGCGGTCCCGCCGTGCAGGGCGAAGGCGACGTCGCTGCCGACGCGCGCCGCGACCTCCATGAGCCCCTCGCGCCCGATGTCGAGCCGCCAGAGGGTGGCGAGCGCGAGCAGCGTGCCGGCGGCGTCCGCGCTGCCGCCCGCCATCCCGCCCGCCACGGGGATCGCCTTGCGGATGCCGATGCGCACGTCGGGCTCCCGCCCGACCTCCTCCCCCAGCGCCACCGCGGCCCGCCAGGCGAGGTTGGTGGCGTCGAGCGGGACCCCGGCCGCCTCGGCGTCGACGTCGCCGAGCAGCTCGACGCCGGGCCCGCCGGGACCGATGTGGGTGACCGGCCCGCGGCTCTGGGCGGTGTGGGCGGCCACCACCGACACCTCGTCGAACAGGTTCAGGGCCTGGAACACGGTGACGAGGTCGTGGAAGCCGTCGGGACGGAGTTCCCCCACCGCGAGGTGGAGGTTGACCTTGGCCGGGACACGGACGGTCACCGGAGGTCCGACGGCGGAGAGCACCCGGCCAGGGTACGGACCTCTCCCGGACCGCCGGCCGGACGGCGTCCCCGACGGGGGTGTCCCCGCGCACCCCCGTCGTCGGGAACCTCCTATTCCGGACACACGTTGGCGGGGGGACGCACCGTGCACCCCCCGAGTCAGGAGCCATGGACCCCAGCGGCAGTCCCATCACCGCCCCGTCGACCGGCCGGGCGGTGGCCCCCGGATGATCGGCACGATCCTCGGCATCCTGCTCGGCCTCGTCGTGGTGGTCCTCATCACCGCCGCGACCGGCTACTTCGTCGCCCAGGAGTTCGGCTACATGGCCGTCGACCGGGCCCGGCTGCGCGCCCGCGCGGCCGAGGGCGACGCCGGCGCCGTCCGCGCCCTCGACATCACCCGCCGCACCTCCTTCATGCTCTCCGGCGCCCAGCTCGGCATCACCGTCACCGGGCTGCTGGTCGGCTACGTCGCCGAGCCGCTGATCGGCGACGGCATCGGCGAGCTGCTCGGCGGGGTCGGCGTGCCCACGGCCGTCGGGATCGCCGTCGGCACGGTGATCGCGCTCCTGGTCTCGACCGTGGTGCAGATGGTGTTCGGCGAGCTCTTCCCGAAGAACCTCGCGATCGCCCGCCCCGAACCGGTGGCCCGCGCCCTCGCGCTCTCGACGAAGGTCTACCTCGGCGCGTTCGGCTGGCTGATCCGGCTCTTCGACGCCGCCTCGAACGCGCTGCTCCGGGCCCTGCGCATCGAGCCGGTCCACGACGTGGAGCACTCGGCCACCCCCCGCGACCTCGAGGCGATCATCGACGACTCCCGCGACTCCGGGGACCTGCGCCCCGACCTCGCGGCGCTGCTCGACCGCGCCGTCGACTTCTCCGACCGCACGGCCCGCGCCGCGATGATCCCGCGCCCCCGCGTGGCCTGGGTGCACGCGCAGGACACCGTCGCCACCCTCGTCGAGCTCATGGCGGGCGGGCACTCCCGCTACCCGGTGCTCGGTGTCCCGCCGGAGACCGCCGACGACGACGGCGCCGGGCGGGCGCCCGACCTCGTCGGCGTCGTCCGCCTGCGCGACGTCCTCGCCCACGACGGCCCGCACGACACCACCCACGTCACCGACCTCATGCGGGCACCGGTGCTGGTGCCCTCGTCGCTGGCACTGCCGCAGGTCCTCGAGCGGCTCCGCGCCGAGGGCGAGGAGCTGGCCTGCGTGCTCGACGAGTACGGCGACCTCGCCGGCGTCATCACCGTGGAGGACGTCGCCGAGGAGCTCGTCGGGGAGATCACCGACGAGCACGACCCTCCCGGTACCGACATGGCGCGCGGGCTGGGGGAGCACTCCGATAGGGGATGGGAGGTGCCGGGTGATCGCCACGTCGACGAGGTGTCCCGGCTGATCGACGCCGACCTGCCCGAGGGCGGCTACCAGACCGTCGGCGGCCTCGTCGTCGCGGAACTGGGGCGGCTGCCCGAGCCCGGCGACGCCGTCGTCGTGACGATCCCCGCCGACGATCCCGACGAGCCCGCCCGCGCGCTGCGGGTCACGGTGCGGGAGGTCGAGCGGCGGGTGCCCTCGACCGTGCACCTGGAGTGGACCGTGTCCCAGGAGACGACCGGCTCCGCGCCGGCCGAGGAGGCCGGCCGATGAGCGCCGTCGAGATCGTCGTGTCGATCGCGCTGATCGCGCTGTCGGCGTTCTTCGTCGCCGTGGAGTTCGCCCTCGTGGCGGCGCGGTCCTACCGCCTCGAGGAGCAGGCCGCGACGAGCGCCTCCGCGCGGGCCGCCCTGCGCAGCTCGCGGGACCTGTCGCTGCTGCTCGCGGGCTCCCAGCTCGGCATCACGGTGTGCACCCTGGCGCTGGGCGCGATCACCAAGCCCGCCGTCGACGACGCGCTGAACCCGCTGCTCACCGGATGGGGCGTACCGGCCGCGGCCGCCGGGGTCGCCTCGTTCGTGCTCTCGCTGATCGTCGTGACCTTCCTGCACCTGGTGGTCGGCGAGATGGCGCCGAAGTCGTGGGCCATCGCCCACCCCGAGCGCTCCGCGGTGCTGCTGGCGCTGCCGATGCGGGCGTTCATGGTCGTCACCCGGCCCCTGCTGCTGGTGCTCAACGGCGCCGCGAACCGGTGCCTGCGCGCCGTCGGCGTCGAGCCGGTGGACGAGATGGGCGGTGGGCGCGGACCCGACGACCTGCGTGAGCTCGTCGACCACTCCGCGGAGACCGGCACGCTCGACCCCGGGCGCCGCGACCAGCTGCTCGCCGCCCTCGAGCTGGAGCGCACCCCGGTGCGCGACCTGGTGCACGAGCCGGTGGGCGTCGACGCCGACGACGACGTGGCCACGGTGCGCTCGACCGCCCGGACGAGCGGGCACCTGCGGCTCGTGGTGTCCGAGGGCGACCGGCCGGTCGGGTTCGTGCACGTCCGCGACACCCTCACCAGCCCGCCGGGCACCACCGCCCGCGAGGTCATGCGCCCGGTCCTGCGCCTCGAGGCCGACACCCCGCTGCAGGCCGCGGTCACGACGATGCGGGAGCGCCGGTCGCACCTCGCGCTCGTGGAGGGCCCCGACGGCCCGCTCGGGCTGCTGACGCTCTCCGACCTCGTGGAGCGGCTGCTGCCGGCGCCCGCGGCGTAGGAGCGAGCGGCACTCCCGCTGCTTCTATGTGCGCGAGAGTGCCGCTCGCTCCGTCAGGTGGTGGCCGCCAGCGCGGCGAACCGGTCGATGCCGAGCTGCTCGCCGCGCTCGCTCGGGTCGATCCCGGCGGCGCGCAGGCGGCGCTCGGCCTCGGCCGGGGAGCCCGCCCAGCCGGCGAGCGCGGCCCGCAGGCTCTTGCGGCGCTGCGCGAAGGCCGCGTCGACGGCGGCGAAGACGGCCCGACGATCCCCGTCGGGCTCGTCGTGGCGGGTGAACGCGACGAGGGCCGAGTCGACCCCCGGCACGGGCCAGAACACGCCGCGCGGCACGGGGCCGGCGCGGCGGGCGTCGGCGTACCAGGCGAGCTTCGCGCTCGGCGAGCCGTAGGCGGGCTCGCCGGGGCCGGCGGCGAGCCGGTCGGCGACCTCCGACTGGACCATGACGAGCCCGTGGCGCAGCGTCGGGAGCTCCGCGAGCAGGTGCAGCACCACCGGGACCGCGACGTTGTAGGGCAGGTTCGCGACGAGGGCCGTGGGCGTCCCGGGCAGGTCGGCCGCGGTGATGCGCAGGGCGTCGGCGAGGACGACGTGGAGCTCGGTCCCGGGCGCGCGTTCGTCCGCCGTGCGCGGGAGGCGCTCGGAGAGCACCGGGTCGATCTCGACGGCCACCACCGAGGCGGCCGCCTCGAGCAGCGCGAGGGTCAGCGAGCCCAGGCCGGGACCGACCTCGAGGACCACGTCGTCGTCACGCACCTCGGCCAGGCGCACGATCCGGCGCACCGTGTTGGCGTCGTGGACGAAGTTCTGGCCGAGCTTCTTCGTGGGGCGCACACCGAGCTCGTCGGCCAGCGCCCGGACGTCGGCGGCCCCGAACAGACGCACGGGCCCCGGGATCACGTGGTCCATGATCCCAGGGCCCGATGCGCGAGTGGCGCCACCCTCACGTCAGGTGACAGCACTGAGCCGTTGCTGGCTCGCCGGAGCTACTTCTTGCCGCAGACCGGCCAGGCGCCGTAGCCGCCGCGGGCGTCGCGCACCTTCTCCGCGACCGCGATCTGCTCCTCCTTGGAGGCCAGGTCGGCCCGGGCGGCGTACTTCCCGCCGCCGTAGGCGTTCCAGGTCTGCTTGTCGAACTGCAGACCGCCGTAATAGCCGTTCCCGGTGTTGATCGACCAGTCGCCGCCGGCCTCGCACTTGGCCATGCGGTCCCACTTGGCCGTGCTGCCGATGGCCGGGGCGTCCTTCTTGGTGCCCTTGCGGATCACGCCGCCGACGGGCGCCTTGGTGACCGTCGGGGCACCGGTGGCGGTGCGGGCGGTCTCCTTGCCGTTGGTGGTGTTCACCGTGAAGGCCTGGACCTGCTCGCCCGCCTGGCCCGGCTGGTCGACCTTCGTGGTCCCGGCGTTCATCGTCGGGTCCTCGACGGTCTGCATCGGGGGCGCGATCGGCTTGGTCTCGGTGACCTGGGTGACGGCGTTGCGGGTGATCGTGATGGCCGCGCCGTCGACCAGGGAGGTCTGGCTGGCGGCGTCGAGCGGGCCCATCTGCAGACCGCGCTGGGCCAGGAGGTCCTGGAGCGACGTGGCCGTCGTCGTGAGCTGCTGCGGGGCACCGCCGCCGTCGACGAAGGTGATCGTCTTCGGGAGCGCGACCGCGAGGTTCATGCCGGTCGACGGGATGAGCGCGCCGAGGGGCGCCGAGGCGGCGAGCGCCTGGGTCGGCATGCCGAGCTGGCCGAGGGCCTCGGCGACCGTCGTGGCGGTCGTCGTGATGGTCTGCGGCTTGCCGTCGACCACCAGGTTGACCTGGCGCGAGTGGTTGACGACGAGGCGGTCGCCGTCGCGGATCGGCGCGTCGGGCGACGGCGACATCTGGTCGGTGGGGCCGACCTGGATGTCCCCGGAGGAGAGCGCCCCGGCGACGGTGCCGGAGAAGGTGTGGACGACCTGGTCGACGCCGTCGACCGAGACCGTCACCTCCTTGTCCAGCGCGACCGCGGTGCTGCCGCCGGCGGCCACCGCGATGAGGGCCGCGGCGACGCCGCCCTTGACGGCGAGCGAGTAGCGCCCGGTGTCGGTGAGGTCGCGCTCGCGGTAGGTCTGCGGGTCGAGCCCGGCCGGCGCGGAGACCGACCGCGGCGCGGCGGTGCGGGTGGCGGCCGAGCCGGTCAGCCCGGTGCGCGACTCGAGGTCGTTCCACTCGTCGAGGTCGGGGACCTCAGTCGACCCGGTGTCGACGGTCGCGGTGCCGGGCGCTGCCCAGCCCGGCCCCGCGACCGGCAACGGACCGGTGATGTCACTGGCCCAGGTGGGGAGCGGACCCGTGCGGGGGGCCTGCTGGGCCGCGGCGTCGCTGCGGCGGGCCTGCCACTCGGCGGTCCCGGCGTTCAGGCCGTCCCAGCCGTCGTCGGTCCAGCGCTCCTCGAGAGCGTCGAACCAGCCGGTGTCCGCCTGCGAGTCGTCGCGGACGGCGGTCCGCGTCGAGTCGGCGCTCATCGGGCGGCCACGGCGTGAGCGGTGACCGACGACGACAGGACCGACGAGAGGGGGGAGCGCAGTAGAGCCACAGAAGAAATCCGCTTCATCCGTGCGTCCGGGCAGGAACCGCATCCGGGTCGAGCCCCGACCGGGAACCCTGGGGAGAGTTCCGGGTCATCCCGGATGCCGGGGGTTGGTTCCATCCCGGCGAGTCACGGCACGGTAACGACCACCGAGCCGTCGTTACCAAGCCGACACGTTCGTGGTGCGCCGAGCGGCAGTCGGGCGACGACGAGCGCGGTCACTGCGTGCACCTTCGTTCGACAGCGCGTCACGGTTGAGGCTGTTCGGCCAGCCGGAAGCTCCGTTGGGCGTTCCGGGTGGCCGCCGCGGCGAGCTCCTCGGCCGGCTCGTCACGCAGCTCCGCGAGGTCTCGGACCGTGTGGGGGATCACGTAGGGCTCGTTCGGCCTACCGCGGTACGGGTGCGGGGTGAGAAACGGGGCGTCGGTCTCGGTCAGCACGAGGTCGGCCGGGGCACCGGCGGCCGCCTCCCGGAGCTCGACGGCGTTCGCGTTGCGGAACGTCGCGGTCCCGGAGAACGACATGAGCCACCCGTGCTCGGCGCAGACGCGCGCCAGGTCCGGTCCCCCGGAGAAGCAGTGGAAGACGACCGTGTCGGGCGCCCCCTCGGCGCGCAGGACGTCGAGGATGCCGTCGTGGGCCTCCCGGTCGTGGATCACCAGCGGGAGCCCGGTGCGCTTGGCGAGGTCGACGTGCCAGGCGAACGCCTCGCGCTGGACCTCGAGGGGCGCGCAGTCCTCCCGGCGGGTGGTCCAGTAGTCGTCGAGCCCCGACTCCCCGATCGCGACGACGCGCGGGGCCGCGGCCAGGGCCTCGATCTCGGCCCGCGCGGCGTCGTCGAGGTCGTTCGACCGCGTGGGGTGCAGGCCGACCGCGGCGTACACCCGCGGGTCGGTGCCGGCCGCCCAGGCCGCCCACCGGGCAGACGCGAGGTCGTCGGCCGTCGTCACCATCGCCCCGACGCCCGCCGCGGTGGCCCGGTCGAGGACCTCCGCGAGCGTGGCCGGGTCGGTGGCCCCGCAGGCGTCGAGGTGGGTGTGGCTGTCGACGACGCCGCCGTCGATCGGCTCCGGCAGGGGCGGGGGGACCCGGTCCTTGCTGCTGCTCATGCGGGGGTGATCGGGGCCCACTCCGGGCCGGTCTCGCCCAGGCCGGGGTCGAGCTTCGCGAACAGCGGGGTGGGCCGGGCCAGGGGACGGCCGACGGGGATCGGGGTGGACTCCCAGCGGGCCTGCTCCCCCGCGTAGTCGCCGGTGAGGACGGAGTGGGTGGTGCCCAGCGTGCTGGTCACCCCGGAGTCCTCGCGGTGCGGCTGCGCGGCCCACACCCCGGTGCCGCCGAGGGCCTCGTGGACCTTCTGCGCGGCGTGCGGGAGGAAGGGGGTGAGCAGCGTGTTGGCGTCCTGCACCACCTGCAGCGCGGTGTGCAGGATCGTGTCGCGCCGCTCGGGGTCGTCCTTGCGCTTCCACGGCTCCTGGTGGCTCAGGTAGGCGTTCGCCGCCCCCACCACGCGCATCGCCTCGGACGAGGCCTGCTTGAACCGCGAGCGCTGCAGGTGCGCGCCGATCGTCGTGAAGGCCGCCTTGGACTGCGCGAGCAGCTCCGCGTCGGCCGCCTCGGGCCGCGTGGGCTCGGGGACCGCGCCGACGTTCTTCGCCGCCATCGAGACGGAGCGGTTGACGAGGTTGCCCCACTCGTTGGCGAGCTCGAAGTTGGTGCGCCGGACGAACTCGTCCCAGGTGAAGTCGGTGTCCTGGTTCTCCGGGCCGGCCACCGCGATGAAGTAGCGCAGCGCGTCGGGCCCGAACTCGCGCAGGAAGTCCCCGACGTAGATGACGGTGCCGCGGCTCGTCGAGAACTTGGACCCGGACATCGTCAGGAACTCGCTGGAGACCACCTCGGTGGGGAGGTTCAGGGTGCCGAGCTCGCCCGGGTTCCCGCCCCGGTCCCCCGCGCCGTTGTTGCCGAGCAGGATCGCGGGCCACATCACCGAGTGGAAGGTGATGTTGTCCTTGCCCATGAAGTAGTAGGCCGACGCCGCCGGGTCGCACCACCACTGCTTCCAGGCGTCCTTGTCGCCCGTGCGCTCGGCCCACTCCACCGACGCCGACAGGTAGCCGACGACGGCGTCGAACCAGACGTAGAAGCGCTTCATCGGCGAGTCGAACCAGCCGTCGAGCGGGATCTTGACGCCCCAGTCGATGTCGCGGCTGATCGCGCGCGGCTTGAGGTCGTCGATGAGGTTGCGGCTGAAGTTGAGGACGTTCGGGCGCCACGCGGTCCGCGTGTCGAGCCAGCGGTGCAGCGACTGCGAGAAGGCGGGGAGGTCGAGCATCAGCTGCTCGGTCTCCCGGAACTCGGGGGTCTCGCCGTTGATGCGGCTGCGGGGCTCCCCGAGGTCGGCCGGGTCGAGCTGGTTGCCGCAGTTGTCGCACTGGTCGCCGCGCGCGTGCGGGTAGTTGCAGATGGGGCAGATGCCCTCGATGTAGCGGTCGGGCAGCGTGCGCCCCGTCGACGGGCTGATCGCGCCGAGCGTCGTCTCGGGCAGCACGTAGCCGTTGCGCCACAGCGCGGTGAACAGCTCCTGGACCACGCGGTGGTGGTTGTCGGTGGAGGTGCGGGTGAACAGGTCGTAGGACAGGCCGAGGCCGACCAGGTCGTCCTGGATCACCCGGCTGTACCGGTCGACGAGCTCGCGGGGGGTGGTGCCCTCGGCGTCGGCCTGGACCTGGATCGGGGTGCCGTGCTCGTCGGTCCCGGAGACCATGAGGACCCGGTTGCCGACCATCCGCTGGTAGCGGGAGAACACGTCGGAGGGCACACCGAAGCCGGACACGTGGCCGATGTGCCGGGGGCCGTTCGCGTAGGGCCACGCGACGGCGGTCAGCACGGACTCGCTCATGGACCCATTCTCCCGGTGCCGTCGAGGACCGCCCCCGCCGGTCCCGCCGACGGGCGCGGCGCGCCCTCCGCGGCGCTGTCGGCTGATCCGGCGCGAGGTACGAGCGGCCGGGGCAGCGACGGCTTGCCGCGACTACATCGCGCCGAACTGCCGGTCCCCCGCGTCGCCGAGCCCCGGGACGATGTAGCCGTACTCGTTGAGCCGCTCGTCGACCGTCGCCGTCACCACCCGCACCGTGGGGTGCGCCCCCGTCAGGCGGTCCACGCCCTCGGGCGCGGCCACCACGCAGACCGCGGTCACGTCGTCGGCGCCGCGCGCGACGAGCAGGTCGATCGTGTGCGCCATCGAGCCGCCGGTCGCGAGCATCGGGTCGAGGACGAAGACCGGCCGTCCGGCGAGGTCGGCGGGCAGCGACTCCATGTACGGCGTGGGCTGCAGGGTCTCCTCGTCGCGCGCCACCCCGACGAACCCCATGAGGGCGCCCGGGACCTGGGCGTACGCGGCCTCGGCCATCCCGAGCCCCGCCCGCAGCACGGGGACCAGCACCGGCGGGGCGGCGAGCTCGGTGCCGGCGGTGTCGGCGACGGGCGTGGTCACGCGGGTCTCGGTGACGGGGGCGTCGCGCAGGGCCTCGTAGACGAGCATCGTGGTCAGGTCGGCGACGGCGGCGCGGAAGGCGGCGCGGTCGGTGCGCGCGTCGCGCAGGGTCGTCAGGCGCGTGCGGGCCAGCGGGTGGTCGACGACGAGCAGCATGGCGGCACAACCTAGTCCCGACGACGACGGCCGGTGCCCCTCCCGTGGTGGGAGGGACACCGGCCGGCGGTGTGGCGGGCGTGGATCAGAGGCCGAGGAGCCCGGTGATCGTCGTGACGATCGAGGTCTCCTCGGTCTCGGTCGAGGTGCGGGTCACGGTGTCGCCGTTGGTGATGGTGCCGGCGAGCGCGGCCACGTTGTTGTCCGAGGCGATCTCGTTGCCGTTGAGGATGTCGCAGACGTTCGAGCCCGAGATGTCCTGGTCCCCACCGGTCGTGTCGCCCAGGGTGCGGCCGGCGCCGTTCTCGCTGGAGGCCTTGACGGCGTTCGAGCAGCCGGCGGCCGGGGCGGCCTCGTGGGCGGAGGCGACACCGGCGAGGGAGCCGAGGCCGGCACCCGCGATGACGGTGGCGAGGACGGCGGAACGGAGGACGGACATGGGTTTTCTCCTGGGATGAGCCGGCCGGGATCATCCCGGGCGGGGGCGAACGGAGTGCGGGTGGTCGGACACCCGCGAGGGAGGGGGAGCGGGGTGGGCCGGCGTGAACGCCGGCCCACCCCTCCGACTCCGAACGGGCAGGCCCGTCCAGTGGTCTTCGGAACTAGTCGCCCAGCGTCGTGGTGGACGTCGAGGTGTCGGTGTCGGTGGACGACCGCGTGATGTCGGTGGTGTCACCGTTGGTGATCGTCCCGAGGGCCCCCGCGACGTTGTTGTCGCTCAGGACCTTGTTGCCGTTGAGGATGTCGCAGAAGTTCGACCCGCTGATGTCCTGCGCGCCGCCCGTGGTGTCGCCGAGCGACCGGCCCGACGAGTTCTCCGACGCCGCCTTCGCCGCGTTCGAGCAGCCCTTGGCCGGCGCGGCCTCGTGGGCGGTGGCGATGCCGGCGAACGAGCCGAGGCTCGCGCCGACGACGGCGACGGTCAGGACGGACTTACGGAACATCGACATGAGTGACTCCAGAAGGAAAGGAAGCGGGGAGCGAACGGGAGCGGACGGCGGATCAGCCGCCGAGGAGGCCGCCGAGCAGGTCGCCGAGGATCGGGATCGTGGTCTCCGAGGACTCGGTGTTCGTCTCGGTCGAGGTCTCGGTGATGTCGGTGGTGTCACCGTTGGTGATGACGCCACCGAGGGCGGCGTTGTTGCCGCTGAGCAGCTCGTTGTCGTTGAGGATGTCGCAGAAGTTCGAGGCGCTCAGGTCCTGGTCGCCACCGACGGTGTCGCCCAGCGAACGGCCCGAGCCGTTCTCCGACTCCGCCGCGATCGCGTTGGAGCAGCCCTTGGCCGAGCCGCCGTCGTGGTGGTCGGAGGCGAACGCGGCACCGGACATGGAGCCCAGGCCCGCGCCCACGACGGCGAGAGTGAGGACGGACTTGCGGAACATCGACATGAGAGGTGACTCCAGGAGACGAGCGGAAGGGGAGCGGAGAACGAGCGGAAGAGCGAGCGGAGCCGGTCGGCTCAGCCGAAGAGGCCGCCGAGCAGGCCGCCGAGGTCCGGAAGGCCGCCGCCGGCGCCGCCACCGGCGGGCGGGGCCGGGACCGTGGTGTCCGAGGTCTCGGTCGTCGTCTCGGTCGAGGTCTCCGTGATGTCGGTGGTGTCACCGTTGGTGATCGTCCCGCCGAGCGCGGCGTTGTTGTCGCTGAGGACCTCGTTGCCGTTCAGGATGTTGCAGAAGTTCGAGGCGTCCAGGTCCTGGTCGCCACCGGTGGTGTCGCCCAGCGAACGGCCCGAGCCGTTCTCCGACTCCGCCGCGATCGCGTTGGAGCAGCCCTTCGCCGCGCCACCGTCGTGGTGGTCGTGCGCGAACGCGGCACCGGACATGGAGCCCAGGCCCGCGCCGATGATCGCGGTGGCGAGAACGGTCTTGCGCAGCATCGACATTTCGTATTCCCCCGATGGTCGGTGTGACGTGCATCCGGCCCTGCACGTTCCGACGCGCAAGATGGCCACGTGCTACCCAACGGACGGCCCAGTGAGGGGTCACGGGGAAATCACGACGTTCCCCCGTTCGTGAGCTAACGGGCGATTTCGGCGGCACGCTCCACGGTTCTTCCCGACGTCCCGCACCCCCTTTCTGGTGCAGGAACGACGACGCACCTCCCCGCCGACGCGGATGCGGGCCCGTGGGGTCGGCGCGGCGGCGCCGAGCTCGCGGCCGACCCCCCGACGGGCACGGTGGGTCGGCACGTCACCCGGACGTGTGCGTCCTACCCGCGGTCCGGCCTCCCCGCCCGCCTGATGGGCGTTCGCCCAGCTCAAGGCCCTACCCGGAGACGACGAAGGCCGGCATCCGCGGTGCGGATGCCGGCCTGGGGTCGGTCGGTCGGGACGGGTCAGTTGAAGGGGAACCCGGGGCCGAAGAAGGAGTCGAAGGAGACGTTCGTCGTCCGGGTGCTCGTCCGGGTGATGGTGGTCTGGTTCCCGTTGCGGATCGTCCCACCGGCCGTGGCGATGTTGTTGTTGCTGCCGATCGTGTTGCCGTTCCCGTTGCCGCACGAGTTCGACGTCGTGATGGTCTGGGAACCGCCGGTGACGTTTCCGATGGTCCGCCCGGCCGAGTTCTTCGTGACCGACTTCACCGTGTTCGAGCACGAGTTCGACGGGGCGGCGGACGCAATTCCCGCCGTGGAGGCGAGACCCACTCCGGCGACGGCGGCGGCGACGGCGACACGACCGAGGACGTTCTTCATGATGTGTTCCCCCTGGGATTCGAGCTCCTGTCCGGAATGCCGATCGCGTTCCGGTCTCGTCCCGGGTATCGCTCGATCTCGAGCCCGCGTCACCGTTGCCGACAATTGTCCGCCGAACGGGTGACGACACACGTCGGGCCGGATTCCCACGCTGCTGGGGAGCAGAGCCCCGGAGGTCGTCCGGGGCAGCGCGTGGGAATCCGGCCCGAGGTGGCAGGAGGACCGCTATCAGACGGGGAGGAGCCCGCTGAAGATGTCGGTGATCGTCGAGGTCGAGGTGGAGGTCTCGTCGATCGTCGTGGTGTCGCCGTTGGTGACCGTGCCGCCGGCGGCCGCGACGTTGTTCCCGCTGAGGACCTCGTTGTCGTTGAGGATGTCGCAGGTGTTGCTCAGGTCGAGGTCCTGGTCGCCACCGGTCGTGTCGCCCAGCGTGCGGTCCGTGCCGTTGCTGCTCTTGGCGGCGGCGGCGTTGGAGCAGCCCTTGGCGGCGTCGCCACCGTGCTCGTGGGCCATGGCCACGCCGGCGGTGGAGGCGAGGCCCGCACCCATGATCAGGGTGGCGACGGCGGCCTTGCGGAACATCTGCATCTGAATTCCCCCGAGGAATCGTCGAGCTGTCGGTCCGGCGGGAGTTGACTCTCCGTGCCGGTCAGTCACAGAGCGCTCAACGCGGTGGGACCAGCGCAGGTCACGGGTCCGTCACGACGTTCGCCCGTTCGTGATGGAACATTCCGCTGACCTGCGACGATGGTGCATGTCCGGAACGGCCCCCCGAGGACGAGTGGGGCGGTGGTTCCGCACGTGGCGCACGAGGTGGGGCCGCGGCTGCGCGCCCGCGACGGCTCGCTCCCCGCGCCGACCGCCGAGCGGGCGCTGAGGGTCCACCGGGCAGCCGTGACGACCCACTCGGCGAGCCGGACGGGGTCGAGCCACGGAGGACGCCGGGAACCGAGTCCTCGCGACCCGGTTCTCGGGCTCGGCACCGAGAACGTGACCGGGTGGGCGCTGGAGGCTCCGCCGACAGCCGCGAGCGCCCACTCGAGAGGTCCCGCACAAGCGAACGGCCCCGGTCCTCTCCGCGGAGGAGAGGGCCGGGGCCGTCGGGAGAAGCCTGGACTACCGGATCGGCACCGTCTCGGTGGTCGGCGGGGCCGGGGCGGCCTTCGGGGCCGGGGCCGTCTGCGGCGCGGGGGCGGCAGCCGTCCGGGCGCCTGAGGGGGACTCGGCGTCGAGGCCCGAGGCGGGGATCTCGGTGTCGTCCGCCGGGCTCAACACGCGCACGGTGTTGCCACTCAGGACGCTGTTGCCGTCGAGGACGTGGCACACGTTGAGGCCGAGAGCGCCCTGGCTGCCGTTCAGGAGGCTGCCGACGTTCGTCGCGCCGCCGTTGTGGACCGAGCCGCCGGCGGTGTTGCTGCAGTCCGAGGAGGACTCCGACGAGGAGTGGCCGTGGTGGCTCTCGCAGGGGGCGTCGCCGGCGAAGGCGGCTCCCGCGGTCGAGACGAGGCCGGCGCCGATCACGGCGGACGTCAGCACGGTCTTGCGGAACATGGACACGAGGTGGACTCCTGCTCGCAGTACGGGGGTGCCATGCGTCGAGCCCGGCCGGGACCGGTCGGTGACGGTCCCGGCCGGAGGCTCGACCGGAGGAACCCGCTGCGGTCGCGCTCGCCGGGCCCGACCTTCGGGGGTCGTCGGGGGCGGCGGACGTGGGTCGGCGACGCGCGGGCGGCGCCGAACTAGATGGGCAGGCCGGGGAGGGTGCCACCGAGGATGCTGATGTCGTTGTCCGACAGGATCTTGTTGCCGTTGAGGTTGTCGCACACGTTGAGGCCCAGCGCACCCTGGCTGCCGTTGAGGGCGCCGATGAGGTTCTTGGCCCCGCCGTTGTCGATCGAGCCGCCGGCCTCGTTGCTGCAGCCGTTGTTGTTGGTGACGGTCTTCGAGTGACCGTGCGACGACTTGTGCTCGTGGCCGTTGTCGTGGCCGCAGTCGCTCGCGAAGGCCGAGCCGGTGGTGGCGGCGAGGCCGGCGCCGATGATGGCGGTGGTCAGGACGGTCTTGCGGAAGGTGGACACGCTGGTGAGCTCCCCTGGTCGGCGACACGTGCGCGACCGGACGGATCGCACACGGTGCGTCGTGGCGCAATCACGCTCACGACCCGGTGACATCAACGCCTCGAACGAGTGAAGGTCACGGTCGTGTTGCGATTCCGGTGACGACGCCGGGGAGCGGGACGCCTTGAACAGGGGATCCGAGGAGGCGGTTCACCTGTTCGGAGCACACACGCCGACGGGCCGGCACCCGACGGGACCGAGGTCCCGGGGTGCCGGCCCGTGGAGGGTGCGGATCGAGCGGCGTCAGCTGCCTGCCCGCAGCCGAGCGCGGTGGAGCTGTCAGCCCCCGACGGTGGTCGACTCGGTGTCGGTGACCGTCGAGGTGAGGGTCTTGGTCAGGGTGTCGCCGTTGGTGATCGAGCCACCGAGCAGCGCCACGTTGTTGTTCGAGAGGACCTCGTTGCCGCTGAGGATGTGGCAGAGGTTCGAGGCGGACAGGTCCTGGTCGCCACCGGTGGTGTCGCCCAGCGTGCGGCCCGCGCCGTTCTTCGACTCGGCGCCCACCTTGTTGCTGCAGCCGTCGGACGAGGCCGGCGCGCTGTGGTGCTTGCCGCCGCCGTGGCCGCCGTCGCCGTGGTGCCCGCCGTTGCTCGGGGCGTCCCCGGCGAAGGCGGCCCCCGACATGGAACCCAGCCCGGCGCCGATGATCGCGGTCGCCAGCACGGTCTTACGGAACATCGACACGATGTACCCCCACGGATCTCAAGAGTCTGCCGGTCCCGCCGGGCGGCGGGTCCGCGCCCATCACGGTGGGGTCAACGGGGGTGGTCGACGGGGGTCACGGCCTCCGTTGCTGGTTCATTCGTTCGAGCGCACTGCCTGCGGAGGCCTCAAGCACTAGCGCGTTCGCACTAGTGGGTGACCTCGCGGGCCAGCCGCACCGCCAGGGCCCCGAGCTCGGCGCCCGCGTCCTCCTGGAGGAAGTGGCCCGCGTCGCGCACCACCGCGTGCTCGGTGCGGGCGGCCCCCGGGACGTGCTCGCGCAGCAGGGGGCCCATCGCGGCGGTGATGGGGTCGGAGTCGGAGAAGGCCACGAGGAACGGCCGGTCGTAGCGTCCGAGCGCCGCCCAGGCCTCGCGGTTGGCCGGGGTCTCCGGATCGTCGGGACGGGTGGGGACGAGCAGCGGCATCGCCCGCGGTCCCGCCTTGTGGGCCTCGTCGGGGAACGGGGCGTCGTAGGCGGCCCGCGCCTCGGCCGACAGTCCCCGCGCGCAGCCGGAGGCGACGAGCCGCCCGACGTCGAGGGTCTCGGCCCGCTCCACCGCCCGCCGGAACTGCCACCACGGCCCGGGCATGTCGACGTCGCCGGTGGGCAGCCCGGTGTTGGCGGCGAGGACGCCGAGGTACCGCTCGGGCGCCTCGGCCACCAGCCGCAGCCCGATCAGCCCGCCCCAGTCCTGGCCCAGCAGGACGAGGTCGTCGAGCCCGAGGGCGTCGACCGCCTCGCGCACCCACGCGACGTGGCGCGCGTAGGAGTGGTCGGCCACCTCGGCGGGCTTGTCCGAGCGACCGAAGCCGACCAGGTCGATCGCGACCGCCCGCACGCCCGCCGTGGCCAGCACGTCCAGGACCCCGCGGTAGAGGTAGGACCAGGTCGGCTCGCCGTGCAGGAGCAGCACCGCCGGCCCGGTGGCGGGCCCGACCTCGTACGCCGCGACCCGGACCGGCACCGACGCATCGTCGGGATCGCCCACCTCCACGTAGCGCGGGACGAGGGGAAGGCCGGCGAAGCGCTCCTCCGGGGTGCGCAGCAGTCGCATCGACGCAGGGTGCCAGCCGGGGCCGCGGAGTGCCCATCCCCCGGACGCGAGGCTCCCCGAACGGCCTGGTCACCCCGTTGGCCCTAGGGTGGCCGCCGCTACACCCGCACGTGATCACCCACCCGACTCGGAGGCCGCACGTGGCCCAGGACATCGTCCCGATCACCCTCGCGCTCACGGGTGGGGACCTGGTCACCCTCTGGGCGCCGCGCTGGCGGGAGGACGGCGAGGAGTGGGAGGCCTTCCTCGGCGACGACGACCACGTGTTCGCCTTCGACGACGCCGCCGACCTCGCCGCCTGGATCCGCACCAGTGACGCCGACGGGCTGGCGCACGACCTCGCCGACCACCCCGCGTGGGGCGTCGTCGGCGGTCTATCGGTCGACGAGCTGACGCCCGAGGAGATCCAGCGCTACGACGTGGTCGGCGTGCCGGAGCTGGTGGCCGACGAGCCCGACACCTTCTCGGTCGACGACCTCGCCGAGATCGCGGCGATGACGCGCTCGCTCGCCGACGTCTGCGACCTCGCGATGGTCAGCGAGATCCTCGACTCGACGCCCGCGTTCGCCGCCCTCGGCCAGGGGGTCGCGGTCTTCGGCGGGCGCGACGGCGAGGCCCTCTGGGCCGAGCTCGCCGACGTCGTCGCGGAGCGCTGGGACGAGGTGGTCGACGCCCTCGACGGCCTGGTCACCGTGCCGGAGGTCGACGTCGAGCTCGCCGCGAAGCTGCGCGCCACGGCGACGCCGCCCGCCGCGGACGGCGTCGTCCCCGACGACGAGGCCTCGTCGGGCAGCGCGGAGGACGCGGAGAACCACCCCGCCGACCCGGAGGCCGTCGCCACCGACCCGAAGGACTCCGCGGTCGACGGGCCGCTCGCCGACGCGCCGGACGACCTGCGCTCGGACACCGCGGGCGAGTCGCTGCGCTCCGACCTGGTCGACGCCGACGAGGAGCCCGAGCCCGGCTTCTGGGAGGAGGTCGGCATCGACCCGATCTCGATCCTCTCGGCCGAGGGCGAGGTCGTCACCCTGCGCTGCTTCCTCGACGACGAGCCCGTCTTCCTCGGCCGCGACGGCCGCATCGAGGTGTTCTCCGGCGAGCGGGCGCTGCGGACGTGGATCGCCGGCGACGGCACCGAGGGCCACGACCTGGCCGAGGTCTCCACGTGGTCCGAGGTCGTGACCGCGGCGGTCGGCGGCGACCTCACGATCGAGGTCGCCCCCGAGAACCGCTACGTGTTCGTCGGGATCGGTGAGGACCTGCTCGAGGGCCCGCAGGCCGTCGACCCCGCGCAGCTCGAGCTGGCCGTCGAACTGCTCCTCGACGCGGGCGACTGGGCCGGCGACGAGACGGTCCGGGAGTCGCTCGCGACCTCGGAGTCCCTCGGATGGCTGGTCTCCTTCGTGCTGCGGCCCGACCCCAACCGGCTCACGCCGTCGCCGCCCTTCCAGCGCGAGGCCACCCGGTGGCGGGAGCTCGAGGACCGGTTCCTGGGACGCCTGCGTCACCCGTGACCCGTGGGACGGACGGAGCGCGCCCCGGCGAAGGTAGCGAGGGGCGCGTCCGAACGGGTCACACCCGCTGGCTAGCCTGCGTGGCGATGACCGACGTCGAGATCGTTCCCACGTCGTCGCCCGACCTGGCCGTGTCCCCTCGGAGAGTGGCTCCTGTGATCGACACCAACCAGACCATGTCCTTCGACCGGATGCGGAGCATGCTCGTCCGGGCCGCCGAGGTCCGGGACTCCGAGCAGCAGCAGGTCTTCGACTCGCTCGACGAGATCCATGGTCGTCTCGCCGCGCTCGACGCCCTGGGCGCGATCCGCAAGCGGCTCGCCGAGGTGCCCGACCGCACCGAGATGAGCGTGCTCGCCGAGCGGCTCGACGAGACCGTCGCGAAGCTCGACGCGCAGGAGTCGGCGATCTCGTCGCTGGCCCGCGCCGTCGAGGGCATCGTCGACCGGGTCGTCGACAAGCTCGCCACCCCGTTCGCGCAGCTCGACGGCCGTCTCGACGGTGTCGCGGGCCGCTTCGAGGGTGTCGCCGGGCGGATGGACGGCCTCGAGGACCGCGTCGGGGGCCTGCACAAGCGCCTCGACGACCTCGACAACCGCCTCGACCGTCACGAGATGCGCCTCGACGGCCTGCCCGCCGCGGTCACCGGCCCGGTGCGTGAGCGGCTCGAGTCGGTGGAGCACTCGCTGCGCGGGCAGGTCGAGGAGACCTCGCGGGCCCTCGCCGAGACCTCGCGGTCGCTGTCCGAGGAGATCGCCGGCTCGCGCCAGTCCGCACACGGCGACGCCGAGCACGCCCGCACCACGGCCGACACCACCGCGCGGGAGCTGACCACGCGGCTCGAGGAGCTCGCCGGGCGCCTCGACGGCGTCGGCACCCGGGTCGAGGGCGTCGAGCAGACGCTCGCGCAGCGCGTCGAGGGCGTGCAGCACACGGTGACCAGCTCGATCGAGGGCGTCGACTCGAAGCTCACCGGCCGGGTCGAGAACCTCGACACCGCGCTGACCGGGCTCTCGACCCGCGTCGACGGCGTCGAGGCGAACCTGGGCGACCGGGTCGCCTCGCTCGGCTCCTCGCTCGAGGCGTCGCTGGACAAGCTCGACGGCACGCTGGTCAACCGGCCCGACCACGAGGCCGTCGTCGCGCTGGTCAACCGCTCCAACGAGGAGTCCGAGCGTCGCCAGGCGGGCCAGCTCGACGAGGCCCTGTCGACCTTCGCCGAGATCATCCTCGGCTCCGGCGGACAGCAGCAGACCCCGCCCCGCCCGGCCACCCGTCGCAGTTCCCGCAAGCCCGCGCTGACCAGCGGGCGCGAGGTCTCCCTCAACGGCGACCACGCGCCGGAGGACGACGAGGACTAGCACCACCCGGTCCCGACGACGGCCCGTCCCCGACCCCGGGGGCGGGCCGTCGCCGTGTCAGCACTGCGGCCTTGCTGACAGTCAACGTCACAAACGCGCCCTGTCTGGGCGGGCCCCCGACGCCCCCGTCTAGGCTCGGCGACCGATGCCCCAGCGCCTCGCGGCCTCGCTCGTCGTCGCCCTGCTCGTCCTGCTCGGAGCCGCACCCGCCGCCTCGGCCACCGCGCCGGCCGCCCCGGCCCAGGCCGCGTGCCCCCAGGTGAACCAGCCGTCCCCGCCGGTCGACGCCTCCGAGGCACCGCGGCCCGGCGGCACGGTGCCCGGCCCGCTGCCCGTCCCCGACGAGCCCGTGGGCGGCGAGAAGATGGGTACCTGCGGCACGGTGGTGCCCGACGGGGCCCCGGCGCCGCCCGAGGTCGGGGTGCAGTCCTACGTCGTCGCCGACCTCGACACCGGGGCCGTCCTCGCCGCCCGCGTGCCGCACGCCCGCCTGCGCCCGGCGTCGCTGCTCAAGACGCTCACGGGCCTGCTCGTGGCGCGGACCCTCCCGCTGGACCAGGTGCTCGTCGGGACCGAGGACGACGCGAACCAGGAGGGCACCCGCGTCGGCATGGGCCCGGGCGGGCAGTACACGACCCGCCAGCTGCTCGACGCGATGCTCATGGCGTCGGGCAACGACACCGCGCACGCCCTCGCCGTGCGGCTCACCGGCTCGGTGCCCGCGACGGTCGAGAAGATGAACCGGACCGCCGCCGAGATCGGCGCGCTCGACACCCGGGCCGCGACCCCCTCGGGCCTCGACGGGCCGGGCCAGTCCTCGAGCGCCTACGACCTGGCGAGCATCTTCCGGCTCGGGATGCGCGAGGCGCCGTTCGCGCAGGCCGTCGGCACCCGCCAGATCCAGTTCCCCGGATTCGGCGGGAAGCCGCCGATCGCGGTGGACAACGACAACAGGATCTTCCGCTACCCCGGGGCGCTCGGCGGCAAGACCGGCTTCACCGACGACGCCCGCCACACCTACATCGGCGCCCAGGACCGTGGCGGACGGCGCCTCGTCGTGGTGCTGATGCGCGGCGAGCAGCGCCCCGTCCCGATGGTGGACCAGGGGCTCGCGCTGCTCGACTACGGCTACGCACTCCCCCGCGGCGCCTCGGTCGGCCGCCTCACCGAGCCGGGTACGGCGGCCCCGGCCGCGGCCGGTCGCTCGGACACCACCTTGTTCGGCGCGCCCGACTCCCCCGTCACCGGCACGACGAGCTGGGGCACCGTCCTCGCCGTCGTCGCGGTGGCCGGGCTCGGGCTCGTCGTGCTCGTCCTGCGACTGCGGCGGCGCTGATCCCGCTGGAGCGAAGGGCACTCTCGCGCACGTAGAAGCAGCGGGAGTGCCGCTCGCTCCGGGAGCGCACGCACGAACGGCCCGCTCGGCACCGAAGGGTGACGAACGGGCCGTCCGTCCGGAGAGCAGGGACCGTCAGCGCCGCCGACGCATCCCGTTGATCCCCAGCACGCCGCCGACCACGCCGAGCACCGCGCCGGCGCCGAGCAGGCCCGCCGTCGCACGGGGCCCGGGGACCGCGCCGACCGTCACCGCGGGCCGCACGATCACGGGGGCGGGCTCGCGGACGTCGGCGGGCTCGTTCTCCTTGAGCGTCGCCGCCCAGGCGGTGACGAACAGGATGAAGCGCGAGACGAAGTTCGCGAACACCAGCAGACCGATGATCGGGCCGAACGCCGCCCCGGCCGGGGAGTTGGTGACGCTGGCGATGTAGACGGTCATGACCTGCTGCAGGATGACGAACCCGACCGCCGCGAGGATCGCCGCACGCCCGGCGGAGCGCAGCGTCACGGGCTCCCGCGGCAGGCGCGCGATCACCCAGAGGAACACCAGCCAGTTCGCGACGAGCGTGATGGCGATACCGGCGATGCGCAGCAACACCTGGACCCAGGTCTGCCCGGCGAGCCCGAGGAACTCGGCGATCGCGTTCCCGGCGCCGCCCGCGATCGCGGTGATGGCGAAGGAGATCCCGAACGCCAGGCCGAGGCCGAGCATCGCGACGAGGTCGCCGCCGTAGCGCTTGACGATCGTCGGCGGCTCGCCGCGCTGGTCCCACTGCTCGGAGAGCGCCTCGCGCAGGTTCCCCATCCAGCCGAGGCCGGAGTAGAGCGCGCCGAGCAGACCGATGATCCCGACGGCGTTGCGCTGCTGGATCGCCTGCTGGATCACGCCGTTGAGCAGGTCACCCAGCCCGGGCGGCGCGGCCGCCATGATGCCGGCGGTGATCTGGTCGAGCAGCTGCTGGTTGTTGACCAGGACGAACGCCGCCGCCGCGAACGCGATCATCAGCAGCGGGACGAGCGCGAGGATCGAGAAGTACGTGATCGCCGCCGCGTAGTGGTCCCCGTGCTTCTCGGTGTAGCGCGTGCCGGCCCGGACCAGGTGGTCGAGCCAGGGGCGCTGCTCCCGGATCTGCTCGAACTTCGTCTTCTCCTGCGGCGGGCTCTCCGCCGTGACCGCAGTCATGGTCGAGCTCCCCTACCGGCGTGCTCCCCTTGATACTTCGTCTCCGTGCTCATGCCGCCTCATCTCCCCGACGCGCCGGATGCGCTGCGTCACCTCTACCCGCGGGGCGGGGCGATCACGCCGTCGCGGACCCGGCGCTACCGAGATAGGGAGCCGGGTCGAACCGTGCGTTGCGCTCCCGGAACGAACGCGCCGACCCCGGCCACAGCAGCGTGAGCCGCCCGCTGGCCTCGTCGACGTACCAGCTCCGGCACCCGCCCTGCAGCCACACCGTGTCGCGGGCGGCCGCGTCGACGTCGGCGGCGTAGGCGCGCTCCGCCGCCGCGGACACCTCGAGCGGGCCCGGCGCCGACGCGAGGTGCGACAGCGCACCGAGCACGTAGTCGATCTGGGTCTCGATCATGTAGACGGCCGAGTTGTGCCCGAGGCTCGCGTTCGGCCCGTCGAGCACGAACATGTTCGGGAAGCCGTGGACCGTCGTCGACGCGTACGCCGTCATCCCGTCCGCCCAGTGCTCCGCCAGCGATGCGTACCGGCCGTGGACCCGCTCGGCGTAGGGCTGGCGGGTGGTGTGGAAGCCGGTGGCGAGGACCAGCGCGTCGAGCTCGTGCTGCCGACCCGAGGCGGCCGTGGCCGTCCGGCCCGACACCGACGCCAACGCGGAGTCCTCGAGGGTCACGTCGTCGCGGGCCAGCGCGGGGTAGAGGTCGTCGGAGAGGACGATGCGCTTGCAGCCGATCTCGTAGTCCGGTTCGAGGCGGCGGCGCAGGTCGGGGTCCGCGACCTGCGCGGACAGGTGGGCCCGGGCCCGCGCGCGCAGCTCGTCGATCGCGGGCCGCACCCGGCGCCGCGCCGCGATCCCGCGCTCGGCGTCCTCGAAGATGTCCTGACGATGCCGTGCGGCGGCGGCCGGGTCCTCGGTGAACCGGGCGCGCTCCGCCCCGGTGTACGGGCGGTCGCCGCGCGGCACCACCCACGCCGGGCTGCGCTGGAACACGACGAGCTCCCCGGCCCGCTCGGCGAGGTGCGGCGCCACCTGCGCCGCCGACGCCCCGGTGCCGACGAGCCCGACCCGCTTGCCGTCGAGCGAGAGCGCCGGGTCCCAGCGGGCGGTGTGCACCACGGGGCCGTCGAAGCCGCTCACGTCGGGCATCCGGGGCTCGGTCAGGCGCCCGGCGGCGACGACCAGCACGCGCGCCCGCCACGTCCCGGCGTCGGTGACGACGTCCCAGCGGCCGTCGCGCCACCGCGCGCTGCGCATCTCCTGGCCGTGCCGCACGTGCGGCAGCACGCCCTCGTCGGTCGCGGCGGCGCGCAGGTAGTCCTGGATCTCGGCCCCGGGCGCGTAGACCCGCGACCAGTCCGGCGCCGGACGGAACGAGAATGAGTAGAGGTGCGAGGGGACGTCGCAGGCCACGCCCGGGTAGCGATTGTCGCGCCAGGTCCCGCCGACCTCGTCGGCCCGCTCGAGCACCACGAAGTCGCGGTGGCCGCGCCGGCGGAGCCGGATCGCGAGGCCGAGCCCCGCGAACCCCGCGCCGACGATCGCGACGTCCACCTCTCCATCGCTCATCGGCCCACCGTCACCCGCTCCGGGGGCACCTCGCCGTAGAGCGTCGTGCGCTGGCGCACCGGCCGGCCGAGCTCGGCGGCGATCGTCGTGACGTCGTCCGCGGTGAGCACCCGCCCGGCCTCCGGGCCGGCCGCCGGGTCGAGGGTGCCGTCGAGCAGGAGCCCGCCGAGGTCGTCGGCGCCGCCGCGCAGCACGGCGAGGACCTGGGCGCGATCGAGCTTGGGCCACGCGGCCTGCAGATGGTCGATACGCCCGTGCAGGAGCAGCCGGGCGACCGCGTGCAGGGCGCGCGTCTCGCGGGCCGACGCGCCCCGGGCGGCGAGCCCCGGCGGGACGTCCACGAGCGGCATCGCGATCAGCTCGGTGAACCCGCCCGTGTCGTCCTGGATCGCGGCCAGGGCGCGGAGGTGCGCGACCTGCTGCGCCGCGGTCTCGACGTGCCCATAGACGATCGTCGCCGTGGAGCGCAGGCCGGCCTCGTGCGCGGTGCGGACGAGCTCCACCCAGCGCGCGGCGGGGATGTCGGTGCCGCCGGTGAGGGCGGCGCGGACGGAGTCGTCGAGGATCCGTGCCGCGGTGCCCGGCACCGAGCCCAGGCCGGCCGCGCGGGCCGTCGTCAGGAAGTCGGCCACCGACGAGCCGCGCCGCGCGGCGGCGGCCTCGACCTCCGCGGGGCGGAAGGCGTGCACGTGCAGCGGGGCGACGGCCGTGATCCGGGCGACGAGCTCCACCGCCGCGTCGGGCCCCGCGGCGTCGGGCAGCGGTCCCTGCAGGCAGACCTCGGTGGCGCCGAGCGCCCACGCCTCGGAGACCAGCGCGTCGAGGTGGTCCGGCGTCAGCACGAGGCCCGGGTCGAGGTTGCGGTTCACGACGACCGTCAGCGCGTCGCCCACCGTCTTCTGCCGCAGCTCGTCGGCGAGCGCACCGAGCTCGTCGAGCTCGTCGCCGTCGGCGCCGAGCAGGGCGACGTAGGCCTCGTCGGGAAGCCCCGCGGGGTCGTCGCGCGCGGCGGGCAGCCACGAGGTCATCGCGCGGCCACGGGCATCCCGACGAGGCCGTCGGCGTCGGCCAGCGTCGCCACGGACGGCGCGACGGCCGGGTCGATCCAGCCCGCGTCGCGCTGGTAACGGGGGTAGACGGTGAGCCGGGGCCGCAGCGTGAAGCCGGCCTTCGCCGTGATCCGCGCGAGCTCGTCGAGGCCGGGCCAGGGGCGCTCGGGGTTCACGTGGTCGGGGGTGACGGGCGAGACGCCGCCCCAGTCGTCGATCCCGGCGCGCAGCAGCAGGGCCTGGTCCTCCGCGGCGTCCGCGGAGTCCCCGAGCTCGCCGGCCAGGTTCGGCGGCGCCTGCACGGTGACCCCGAGCGGCATCAGCAGCCGGGCGACGGCCACTGCGGCGACGAACTCGTCGAACTCGGCGTCGGGCTCGCCGCGCATCGCCGTGTCGGGCTTCGCCCGGAAGTTCTGGACGATGACCTCCTGCAGGTGCCCGTACTCGCGGGACAGGTCGGCCAGTGCGATCAGCGACTCCGCCCGGTCGCGGCGGGTCTCCCCGATCCCGACGAGGACGCCGGTGGTGAACGGCACCCGCGCGCGGCCCGCGTCGGCGATCGCCTGCAGCCGGACGGCCGGCTCCTTGTCGGGCGACCCGTGGTGGGCGCCGCCGGGCTCGACGAGCAGCGTCGACGTCGACTCCAGCATCATCCCCATCGACGGGGCGACCGGGCGCAGCACGGCGAGCTCGTCGGGGGTCATGACGCCGGGGTTCAGGTGCGGCAGCAGCCCGGTCTCGGCGAGCACGGCGGCCGCGGCGGCGCGGACGTAGTCGATCGTCGAGGAGTAGCCGCGCGCGGCGAGCCACTCGCCGGCGGCGCGCCAGCGGGCCTCCGGGCGGTCCCCGAGGGTGAACAGGGCCTCCGTGCAGCCCTGCTCCGCGCCCTCCCGGGCGATGGCGAGGACCTCGTCGAGCTCCATGTAGGCGGCGGGCAGCCGGCCGGGCACGGTGGCGAACGTGCAGTAGTGGCACCGGTCACGGCAGAGCCGGGTGAGCGGGATGAACACCTTGGGGCTGTAGGTGACGACGCCGGGACGCCCCTCGTGCTCCAGGTGCTCGTCGCGGCGGCGGGCGGCGCGCGCGAGCAGGTCGTCGAGGTCGGCGCCCCGCGCGGAGAGCAGGGCGGTCACGTCCCCGACGTCGGAGCCCGTGCTGTTCGTGTGATCAGCCACGGCCCGAACGTACGCCCGGACCGGGCACGGCGGCAGCGACGTCCGACCCGGCGGGGGCGGTGATCTCCGACCCGTCGGGCGCGGCGACCGGCAGCCGCACCGTCACGGTGGTGCCCTCCCCGGGCGCGCTGTCCACCGAGACCTCGCCCGCCATCGCCGTCACGAGCCCGTGCACGAGGGCGAGCCCGAGCCCGGCGCCGCCGGCCTCGTCGCTCCCGCCCGCCTGCGTGAACGGCAGGAACAGCCGGTCGAGGAGCCCGGGCGGGATGCCGGGACCGCCGTCGGCGACCGTCACCGCGGCCCCGTCCGCGGCCACGCGCACCCACCCGTCGACGTCGTTGTGCCGCACGCCGTTGGTGACGAGGTTGATGAGCACCTGGCGCACCCGGCGCGGGTCGGCCCACGCCGTCGGGCCGCCGCCCGCGGGGAGGTCGGTGCGCAGCCGGATCCCGCGCCGGGCGGCGACCGGCTCGAGCAGCGCGAGGACCTCGTGCACCAGCGCCCCGAGGTCGACCTTCTCCGGCGCGAGCGGCAGGGCCCGGGCCTCGAGGCGGGCCAGGTCGAGCACGTCGCCGACCAGGTCGAGCACGTGGCGGGCCGCGGCGTCGATGTGGCCGAGCGCGGCGTCGCGGCGGGCGGGCGGCAGCTCGAGGGTGCCGAGCAGCTCGGCGAAGCCGATGATCGCCTGCAGCGGGGTGCGCAGCTCGTGGCTCAGCGTGGAGAGCAGCTCCGACTTCGCCCGGCTCGCGTCCTCGGCCACCCGGGCGGCGAGCTCGGCCTCCCGGCGGGCGGTCCGCTCGCGCTGGGCCGCGCGGCGGGCGGTGACGTCGACGACGTTGAGGCTCACGTGGCGGCTGGGCCCGGCGCCGACCAGCGAGACGGTGAGCGCCGCCTGCACGGTGGCGCCGTCGGCCCGCACCAGGCCCACCTCGAGCGGCCCCGTGGGTGCGGCTCCGTCCGCGAGCCGGTGCAGCAGGTCGCGCGCCGCGGCCCGGTCGGCGCCGAGCAGCACCACGTCGAGGTCCCGGGCGAGGAGGGCGGCGGGCGGGTGCCCGAGCATCGTCGCGAGCGCGTCGTTGACCTTGAGGAAGCGCCCGTCGAGGTCGGTGAGCGCCATCCCGACCGCGTTGTCCTCGAACACCCGGCGGAACCGCTCCTCGCTCTCGCCCAGCGCGCCGTAGAGCCGGTCGTGCTCCAGGGCCACCGCGGAGAGGTCGGTGAACCGCGCGACGAGGCGGCGCTCGCGCTCGTCGGGACGGTGCGGGCTGGCGTGGTAGACCGCGAACGTGCCGAGGACGCCGTCGTGGCCCCGGATCGGGCTCGACCAGCAGGAGCCGAGACCGTGCGGCAGCGCCAGGGTGCGGAACCGGGCCCAGCGCTCGTCGACGGCGATGTCCTCGGCGATCACCGCGGTGCCGCGGTAGGCCGCCGTGCCGCACGAGCCGGCGTCGGCCCCGATGGACAGGCCGTCGATCGCCGCGGAGTAGGCCGGGGGCAGCGACGGCGCGGCGCCGTGGTGCAGCGTGCCCGCCGCCGGGTCGAGGACGAGCACCGAGCAGCGGCTGCCCGGGATGAGCTCCTCGAGCGCGAGCGTCACCGCCCCCAGCACCTCGGCCCGGGAGGCGCCGCCGGCCAGGAGCTCGAGCACGTGGTGCTGGCGGTCGAGCAGGCCACGCGTCTCGTCGAGCTCGCTCACGGATCGAGCTGGTAGCCGACGCCGCGCACCGTGCGGATGCGGGGCGGGGCGGCCGGGTCGAGGCCGAGCTTGTGCCGGAGCCGGTGGACGTGCTCGGTGACGGTGGCCTCGGACTGCCAGCCCTCGCTGCACCACACCTGCGCGAGCAGCTGGGCGCGGGTGAACACCTGGCGGGGGTGCGCGACGAGGAAGGCCAGCAGGTCGAACTCCCGGGCGGTCAGCTCGACGGGGTCGCCGTCCACGGCGGTCTCGCGGGCCGCGACGTCGACGCGCAGCCGTCCGGCCGTCACCGGCGCCGCGGTGGCGGGCCGCGCGCGCCGCAGCACCGACCGGACGCGGGCCGCGAGCTCCCCGGGGGAGAACGGCTTGACCAGGTAGTCGTCGGCGCCGAGATCCAGCCCGACGATGCGGTCGGTCTCCCCGCTGCGCCCCGACAGCACGATCACCGGCAGCGACTCGGTGGCGGGCGCGGTGCGGACGCGCCGCAGCACGTCGAGGCCCCCGACGCCGGGCATCGTCAGGTCGAGGACGACGAGGTCGGGCCGGGCGGCGGCGATCGCGCCGAGCGCCTCCGCGCCGTCGGCGGCCTGGTCGACGGCGAACCCGTCGGACTCGAGCTGCCAGGACGCGAGGGTGCGGACGGCCTCGTCGTCGTCGACCACGAGAACCCTCGATGCGCCCGGGTCCACGTCGACCCCCTCCCGCCGGTTGTACGGATCGTGCCGAGCCGGTGACCCGCCCCACAAGGGCCCGGTTGTGCCCTCGTTGAGAAACCGTTGTCCACCCTGTGAGGCGGGTCACCCAGCATGGGCCCGTGATCCCCGCGCTGTCGAGCCGCGGGCGCGTGCCCGGCCGCGAGCACCTCGCGACGGTCACCACCGGATCCGGAACGCCCTCACCAGGAGGCCCATCGTGAAGCTCGCCCTCTACCTGCCCAACTTCCGCACCGAGGTGACGATCAAGGAGCTCGAGGACCTCACCGAGCTCGCCGAGGAGCTCGACTTCGACTCCGTGTGGACCCTCGACCGCATCGTCGTGCCGGAGGCCTCGGACCGCCAGGAGCTCCAGTACTCGTTCGGCATGATGGACGGGCTCCCCAACGCCCTGCCCGTGCAGTCCACGGGGCAGTGGTTCCAGGGCTTCCCGCTCATCCCGTGGCTCGCGGCGAAGACCTCGAAGGTCCGCATCGGCATGAGCATCATCGACACGCCGTTCCGCTCCCCCGGCGTGCTCGCCGCGGAGCTCGCGACGATCGACCACCTCTCGAAGGGCCGGCTCAACGTGGGCCTCGGCGCCGGGTGGATGCCCGAGGAGTTCGCCGCCGCGAGCGCCTCGCACATCTTCCCGAAGCGGCACAAGCACGTCCGCGAGACGATCGAGGTCCTCCAGGGCGTCTGGGCGAACGAGCACTTCGAGTACCACGGCGAGTTCGCCGACTTCGACCGCTGCGGCTTCGGCGCCAAGCCGCTGCAGCAGCCGCGCCCGCCGATCTACATGAGCGGGCTCAAGGACCCGCTGCGCGCGGCGAAGCGCATCTCGAAGTACGACCTCGACGGCTTCATCGGCATCCAGGACTCGCCGACGAGCCTCGGGAAGTGGCTCACCGCCATCGACCAGCAGTTCGAGGAGATCGGCAGCGAGAAGCGCTCGAAGGACCTCGAGATCTGCAGCATGATCTGGACGGTCATCACCGACCAGGAGGTCGACCAGACCGACGTCGGCGTCCCCACGAACCTGCTCGTCGGCACGGAGCAGCAGCTCACCGACCGGCTCAAGGCCTACAAGGAGGCGGGTCTGACGATGCCGCTGATCTGGCCGCCGTTCACCGACGTGCCCGTGTCGAAGACGATGGACGACCTCAAGCGGATCAAGAACGACATCATGCCGAAGGTGGAGGCCAGCTGACCGCCGCCCGGCCCCCGGCGACGGACGCCCGCCGCCGGGGGCTGGGCGCGCTCTGCGTCACCGAGATCACGAGCTGGGGCGCGCTCTACTACGCGTTCCCGGTGCTGCTCGGCCCGATCACCGCCGACACCGGGTGGTCGGCGACCGCCGCGGTCGGCGCGTTCTCGCTCGGCGCGATCGTCTCGGCGCTCGCCGGGGTGGTCGTCGGCCGGCTGATCGACCGGCACGGCCCGCGCCCGGTGATGACGGCCGGCTCGGTGGTCGGCGTGCTGGGGCTCGTCGGGGTGGCCTGCGCGCCGACGCTGCCGTGGTTCTACCTCGCGTGGGCGGTGGCCGGGGTCGGGCAGGCCGCGACCTTCTACCCGCCCGCCTTCGCCGCGATCACCGGGTGGTTCGGCGCGGACCGGCTGCGTCCCCTGACGACCGTGACCCTCGTGGCGGGGTTCGCCTCGACGGTGTTCGCGCCGCTCACGGCCCTGCTGGTCGATCACCTGACATGGCGTGTCAGCTATCTGGTGCTGGCGCTGGTGCTGGCGGTCGTGACGGTCCCGCTGCACGCGGTGTTCCTCCGGGTGCCGTGGACGCCCACCGCTCCCCCCTCGGACGCCCCGGCGGATGCCGCCCGCTCGGTGATCCGCTCCGGGCGCTTCGTCGCGCTCGCCTCGGTGCTGGCCCTCGCCGGGTTCGGGCTCTACGCCGCGACGATCAACCTCGTCGGGCTGCTGGTGAGCCGCGGCGCGTCGCTCGGGCTGGCGTCGGTGGGGCTCGGGCTGATCGGGGCGGGCCAGGTCGGCGGGCGGCTGGTCTTCTCCGCGATCGCCCGGCGGACCGGGCCCGGCGCGCGGGTGGGGGTGATCGCCGGGGTCGGCGGCCTGCTGGTGGTGGCCGTGGGCGTCCTGCCCGGCCCGCTGTGGCTGGTGATCGCGGTCGCCGTGCTCGCCGGGGCCTGTCGCGGGATGCACACCCTGCTGCAGGCCTCCGTGGTGGCCGACCGGTGGGGCACGGCGTCCTTCGGGCGGGTCAACGGGTGGTTCACGGCGCCGACCACCGTGGCGGTCGCTCTCGCCCCGGCGGGCGGGGTGCTGGTGGCCGAGGTCGTCGGCGGCTTCCCGCTCGGGTTCGTGGTGCTGGGGGTGCTGGCGGTGCTCGCCGGGCTGGTGGCGTTCCGGGCGTGAGGGTCGGAGGGCTCACCGAGCGGGCGCCCATGGTTGTCCCAGGAACCCTCAGCGCCCACTCGTCGTGAGGCTCGGCGCCGAGTGGACGCTCATGGTTGTCCCAGGAACCCTCAGCGCCCACTCGACGACGAGATGGATCCGGATCGCGCCGGGCGACGTCGACGGGGCATGGACACCTTCGACGCCACCACGCCCTTCCGCGGCTCCGAGGCCGTGGCGACGGGGCGGCTGACCCGCGGGGAGCTGCGCGGACCACGGTTCCGCAAGCTCGGCACCGACACCTACGTCTCGGCCGCCGTCCCCGACGAGCCCCGCCTCGCCGTCCGCGCCGCCTCGGTCGCCGCCGGGCCGGGCGCCGTGGTCACGGGCTGGTCGGCCGCACTCTGGTGGCGCTGCGACGTCCTGCCCTGGCCACCGCCCCCGGTCGAGCTGGCCGTGCCCGACCGGCGGGTCCGCGCCGCACCCGGCCTCGTCGCGCATCGATCCCGCATCCGTGCCGAGGACGTGACGCTCGAGGACGACCTCCTCGTCACGACCACGCTGCGGACGGCGTACGACCTCGTCGTCCGCTCCGACCTCGACACCGGGATCGTGGCGGCCGACGGGCTGGGGCACGTCGGGCGGTTCGGGCGGGCCGATCTGCTGGCGATCGCCGAGGAGCTGGGGCCGAGACGCGGGTGCCGGCGGATCGCCGAGGTCGCGCAGCTGATGGATCCGAAGGCGGAGTCGCCGCAGGAGACCCGGGTCCGGCTGCGTCTCCTCCGTGCGGGACTCCCGCACCCGGTCACGCAGTTCGAGGTGCTCGACCGACGTCGCTTCGTCGCCCGCGTCGACTTCGCCTGGCCCGAGTCGAAGCTCGCCCTCGAGTACGACGGGTGGGACCACACGGTGGACGACCGACGGGGCATCGACGTCGACCGCATCGACGACCTCCGCCGCCTCGGGTGGACAGTGATCGTCGTGACCAACCGGCAGTACCGGCGGCGCGGGTGGATCGAGAACCGGGTCCGGGAGGAGCTCGGCGTCTGAGCGTGCCGAGTGGGCGCTCGTGGCTGCCGCCGGAGCCCTCAGCGCCCACTCGGGACCGGGCCATGCGCCGAGTGGGCGCTCACAGCTGTCGCAGGAGCCCTCAGCGCCCAGTCGGGAGAGGCAGCCCGGCCTCGGCGCAGAGCGCCCACACCCGGTCGCGGGTCATCGGCAGCCGGTGGGGCCGGACCCCGACGGCGTCACGGATCGCGTTGGCGATCGCCGGGGCCACGGGGTTGTAGGGCGACTCGCTCATCGACTTCGCCCCGAGCGGCCCGAGCGTGTCGACGGTGTCGGCGAAGAGCACCTCGGTGCGCGGGACGTCGGCGAACTGGGGGAGGTGGTAGTCGCGGAGCACCCGGGTGGTCATCCGGCCCTCGTCGTCGAGCCGGATCTCCTCGTAGAGCGCCGTCCCGATCCCCTGCGCGACCCCGCCCTCGACCTGCCCGCGGCACTGCGCCGGGTTGACCACCACCCCCGCGTCGGCCGCGTGCACCGAGCGCAGGATCCGGACCTCGCCGGTCGCGGTGTCGACGGCGACCCGGACGGCGTGGACGTTGAACGCCACCGAGCGGGGCGAGCCGCCGTGGGCACCCTCCGCGCGGGCCCCCGCGAGGTCGTCCAGCCCGACCGTGCGCCCGTCGGGTCCGCGGACCCCGTCGGGGCCGAGGACGCACTCGTCCGGCGCCGCCCCGAGCCGCGCGGCGGCCGTGGCCCGCAGGTCGGCGGCGAGGGCCCGGGCCGCCCGGGCGACGGCGGTGCCGGCGACGACCGTACCGGTGGAGCCGAAGGCCCCGGTGTCGACGTCGACGGCGTCGGTGTCGCCGCCGTGCAGGCTCACCTGGTCGACCCGGGCGCCCAGCGCGGTGGCGGCGAGCTGGGCGTGGACCGTGGCGGTGCCGTTGCCGAACTCGGCCGTGCCGACGTGCACCTCGTAGTGCCCGGCGTCGGTGAGGGCGACGCGGGCCTGCGCGTGGTGGCCGCGCGGCGGGATCGTCGCGATCATCGCGACCGCCATGCCCTCGCCGACCCGCCACGTCGGGCCCCTCGGGGGCGGGTCGCCGTCGCGCCCGAGCGCCGCCTGCGCGAGGTCGAGGCACTCCGGCAGCCCGTCGGAGCCGAAGGCGAGGTCGTCGGGGTGCTCGGCCGGGTCGGCGCTCGCGACGAAGTCGTCCCCCGGGCGCACCACCGAGCGTCGACGCAGGTCGAACGGGTCGACGCCGAGCTCGCGGGCCAGCTCGTCGAGGGCGCTCTCGATCGCGAACTGGACCTGCCCGAGGCCGTAGCCGCGGTAGGCCCCCGACGGCGGGGTGGTGGTGTAGACGGCCTCCGCGTCGACCCGCTTGTTCGCGCACCGGTAGAGCGCCATCGACTCGTGGCAGCCGTGGAACATCACGCCGGGCGAGTGGTTGCCGTACGCCCCGGCGTCGGAGAGCACGTCGATGGCGAGCGCGGTGAGCTGACCGTCGGGGCGGGCGGCCGCCGTGACCGCGACCCGCATCGGGTGCCGGGTCGGCGTCGCGGTGAGCGACTCGGTGCGGGTGAGCTCCCACTGCACCGGCCGGCCCGTCGCGAGGACGGCCAGGGCCGTGAGGTCCTCGGTGAGCAGTTCCTGCTTCGAGCCGAAGCCGCCCCCGACCCGTGCCGCGAGCACCCGCACCGACTCCCGCGGCCGGTCGAGCAGGCGGGCGAGCTCGTCGCGCACCAGGAACGGCACCTGGGTGGAGGTGCGCACGACGAGGCGCCCGGAGTCGTCGAGCCAGGCCCGGCTGCCGTGGGTCTCGAGCGACGCCGGCGACACGCGCCCGGTCCGCCAGGTGCCCGTGACCACCGCCCCGCCGCTGCGCCGCGCCTCCTCGACCCCGGCCGCGACGTCACCGACGCCCTGGTGCAGCGCGGCGACGACGTTGCGGGCCGGGTCGGCGATCCGGGAGCCGAGCTTCTCGCCGTGGATCGGTGGCGCCCCGCGGGCGGTCTCGACGTCGAGCACCGGCGGCAGCGGCTCGTAGGTCACGACGACCGCCCGGGCGCCCGCCTCGGCCGCGGCGAGGTCGGTCCCGACGACCGCGGCGACGCGTTGCCCGTGGAAGCGCACGACGTCGTCGAGCACCCGGGTGTCGTCGGGATCGTCGAGCCGGCTCTCGTGGCGCGCGGTGGAGTACAGCGTCGTCGGGGTGTTCTCGTGGGTGAGCACGGCCAGCACCCCGGGCAGGGCCAGCGCCGCGTCCGTGTCGATCGCCGTGATGCGGGCGTGCGCGTGCGGGCTGCGCACGACGACGAGGTGCGCCGTCCCCGGCGGCCGGTCCCCGTCGAACGTGTAGGGCTCCGCCCCGCGCACCACCCGCGCGGTGGCGGGCGCCGGCGCGGACGCCCCGAACCCGCCGTCGTCGTCCACCACGGCGACGCCGTCCAGCGCGTCGCCGATCGACCGGTAGCCGGTGCAGCGGCAGAGGTTGCCCTGCAGCACGCGGGGGCGCTCCGCGGGGTCGGCGAGCCGGCCGGCGAACGCGGCGGCCGTGGTCACCATCCCCGGCGTGCAGAACCCGCACTGGAAGCCCGCCGCCGCGGCGAACCGGCGCCGGGGATCGTCGGGACCCTCCGCGAGCCCGGCGGCCGTGGTGACCTCCGCGCCCGCGGCCCGCACTGCCGGGTAGAGGCAGGAGTGCACGGGCCCGCCGTCGACGAGGACGGTGCAGGCCCCGCAGTCGCCCGCGTCGCACCCCTTCTTCACGGCGTGGTGGCCGTGCTCGCGCAGGTAGGTGCGCAGGCACTGGCCCGGGCGCGGCGCGGCCTCGAGCGGCACCCCGTCGACGGTCGTCATCGCGCGCCCCCCAACTCCCGACGGATCTCCTCGGCGAGCAGGAGCGTCATCGCCCGCCGCCACTCCGGCGACCCGTGGGGATCGTCGTACCAGCCACCCCCGACGGTCTCGCCGAGCGCGGCGACGTCGGCGGCGAGCGCGGCCTCGTCGGGAAGCACGTCGTAGCGCAGGACCGCGGGCCGCGGCAGGGCGGCGGTGACCGCGAGGGTGAGCCGGCCGTCGTCGTCGCGGCGCCCCGCGAGCAGCACGGCCGAGCGCCCGAGCGGGGACAGCGACGCCTTGCGCAGCGCCGTGCGCCCCCGCAGCGCGGCGGCCGGCAGGTGGACCGACCGCAGGACGTCGTCGGGCGCCAGCGAGGTGCGCTGCACCCCGACGACGAGATCGGCGACCGGCTCGCGGCGTTCCCGGCCGTCCGCGGACCAGAGGGTGGCGACGCCGTCGAGCGCCGCGGCGAGGGTGACCATCGGGGCCGCGGGCAGGGCGAGGCAGACGTTGCCGCCGACCGTCGCGACGTTCCAGATCTTGCGGGAGCCGACGAGCGCCTCGCAGCAACCCGCGAACAGGGCCACGCCCGGCCAGGAGGGGAACGACGACGGCTCCACGGCCGCGAGCGTCGCGAGGGTGGTGGTCGCCGCGATCGTGAGGCCGGTGTCGTCGGCGCTCACGGGCTCCCACGGCAGGGAGGTCAGGTCGACGACGCCGCGCAGGTGCGGCTGCGGGACCGAGAACAGCCAGGTGCCGCCGCCGAGCAGCGTCCGGTCGGACCCGAGGGTCGGCTGGAGCGCGCGCAGGCCGTCGCTGTCGGTGGGTCGTGCGAACGTCTCGACCGTGAGGAGATCCACTAGTAGCGCACCCGGTCGGTCTTCGCGAGCCACGCGTCGAACGGCGCGAAGCGCGGGAGGTCCCCGGGGCCGGCCTCCACCCGGGTCGGCCACGTCCCGGGGTCGCGGCCGAACAGCTCGTAGAACTCGCGGTCGTCGAAGCCGCCGCGGGCCGCGTCGTGCCGGTCGGCCGCGAACACCACGCGGTCCAGGCGCGCCCACAGCGAGGCCGAGACGCACAGCGGGCACGGCTCGCAGCTGGTGTAGAGGGTGGCCCCGGCCAGCGAGAAGTCCCCGCGGTCGCGGCACGCGGCGCGGATCGCGGTCACCTCGGCGTGCGCGGTGGGGTCCATGTCCCTGGTGACACGGTTCTGCCCGCGGGCGATGACGGTGTCGCCGGTCACGATCAGGGCACCGAACGGTCCCCCTCCGGCGGCCACGTTCTGCTCGGCGAGCGCCAGGGCCTCGCGGAGCCAGGTCTCGTCCGTCATGGAGCCTCCCGTGGATCGTGGCCGGTGCGGCCGGGCCACGGTGCCCGGGCGGCCACCCTACGGCGTCGTCAGCCCCCGAGGAGGTCGCCGACCTCGTCGGGGTCCACCGCCCCGCACGCCAGACCGCGCCGCAGGAACCCGAGCAGGGCCCGCTCGGTCGCGGGCTCGTCGAGCACGCCCGCCGACGCCCCGTCGCGGTAGGCGCGCAGCCGGGCCACGGCGGCCGGGAGGCCGGCGCGGTGCACGGCGGTCACGACGACGAGGCGGGCCGGGACCATCGCCGGGTGCATGTCCCAGCCCTGGCCGATCCCGAGCTCCAGGGCCCGGCGCACGATCCGGGCCTGGACGCGGCAGGCGGCCAGGACGTCGTCGCGCCCACCGGTCGGCAGGACCGCGGACGACCCGTCGCACACCGGCACGCCCGCGGCGGCCCCCGCGAGCTGCATCGCGAACTTGGCGTGCTCGGCGGCCGGGTGGTCGGCGCGCTGCTGGTCGGGGGCGATCCCGAGGGCGGCGGAGTAGTCGTAGGTGCCGTAGTGCAGCCCGGCGGCGCGGCGCCCGGCGGCGGCCACCAGCGCGTCGACCCGCTGCGCGCCCCGCGGCGTCTCGATCTGCAGCTCGAGGGGCACCGGCGCGATCCCGTGGTGCGCCTCGACCGCCGTCAGCGCCTCGGAGAACGCCGCGACGTGCTCGGGGGCGGACACCTTCGGGAGCGTCACCCGCAGGCGCGAGGCGTCCCCGCCCGTCGTCAGGAAGGCGTCGACGAACAGGGCCCACGAGCGCAGTCCGCGCTCCCGGGTGGCGCGCTCCATCGACTTCACGCGCGGCCCGGCCCGCAGCGGGGCCCGCGGGCCGGCGAGCACCGCGGCGACGGCCCGCCCGGCGGCAGCCGCGGCGGCGTCCTCCTCGGGATCGGGGCGGTGGCCGTAGCCGTCCTCGAGGTCGGCGCGCAGGTCGGCGACCGGTCGCTCGGCGAGCGTGCGCGACACCCGGGGCAGGGCCTCGCGGAGCTCGTCGGGGGTCACGCCGAGGGCGTCGGGCAGGTCGGGGTCGTCGGCGTGGCGCTCCAGGGCGGCGGCGGCCTCGTCCCCCCAGTGCTGCGCGGTGTCGGCGTCCACCCGGTCGGCCGGGACGTAGCAGACGTGAACCGGCTCGGGGTCGCGCGCGGCGAGGCGGGCGCGGGCGGCCTCGTCGGCGTCGAGGGCGGCGTCGGTCGCGGCGAGGCGGGTGTCGATGCCGGCGAGGAACCCGGACGTCAGCGGTGGCACATCGCTGACACCGAACGTCAGCGAAGTGCCACCGATGCCACTCAGGCCGGCGCCGCTCACGGGCTCCACAGCGCCCCGATCCGCAGGGCCGTGATCTCGGCGAGCTGCTCCCGCACCACCCGGGCCTCGGTCGCCGCGTCGTGGGTGAGGCGCTCGCGGAGCAGGGCCAGCATGTCGGCACCCGACCGGCCCGCGGCCCGCACCAGGTAGACGTGACCGAAGCGCTCCTCGTAGGCGCGGTTGCCGTCGTCGAGCGCCGCCCGGTCGGCGTCGGACACCCCGGCCTGCTCGCGGGCGCCGGTGCGATCGCGCGGCGCGCCGATCCGGGCGTGACCGGCGAGGGCGGCCGCGAGGTCGGCGTCGTCGAGCGCGAGCACCCCGGTCCTCGCCGCGTCGACCAGTGCCGGCACCGAGCCGTACGGGCGGCCCGCCGCCACGGCGGCCGCCCAGGCCGGGGCGGCGCAGCACGCGAGCAGCACCTGCTCGGCCGCCGCGGCCGGCAGCGCGTCGAACCGGGCGAGCCCGAGGGCCGCGACCGCCCGCGGCGTCGGCCGCCCGAGCAGGCGGAGCCGGGCGAAGCCGCCGTCGGGGCGGACCTCCACGCGGACGCGGTCGACGACGAGCTCGGTCGCGAGCCCGTCGGGCGGGCCGAACCAGTGCTCGGTGTCGGGCTGCAGGGGGGTCTCGGGGAGGAGTTCCTCGTCGGTGTCGGGCACGACGAGCCGGACGCTGCCGGGGGCGTTCCCGACGAAGTGGGTCGTGTCGACGACCACCTGGTGCACCCGCCCGGCGGCGCCGAGCGCGACGTCGACCCAGTCGTGCCCGCCGTCGCGGCGGCGGCGGGTCTCCCACCCCTCGCCCATCGTCGTCGCCGAGCGGGGCAGCAGCAGGTTCTCCGGCGGCGAGTAGTGCCGGTTCGAGGCGTCGAGGACGCGGCCCCCGGCGGCCAGGGAGGCGAGGTCGACGCCGATCCCCCGCCACCGCTGCACGTCGGGGAGCACGGTCCCGAGCACCCGGAGCCGGGCGACGCCGCCGTCGGGGTGGATGCGCAGCCGCACGTGGGTGGCCGCGCAGGGCACCTCGGCCTCGACGGTGTGCGCGGTGTCGCCCTGCAGCGCGCTGCCGCAGAGCCGCTCCCACGGGCCCGCGACCACCTCGGCCGGGGAGGGGTGCCCCTCGATCCAGCAGGTGTCGACGTCGGCGGAGACGGGGTGGTTGCCGTCGAAGAACGCGGTGTCGACCACCACGCGGTGCACGGTCCCGGGCAGGCCCAGCCGGACGACCGCCCAGTCGTCGCCGTCCGGCCCGAGGTCGTCGCGGCGACGGCGGGTCTCCCAGCCGTCGTAGACCTGGCCCTTGTGCCCGAAGGTGTGCGCGACGTGCGTCGGCGCCGCCGCGGTCACGAGGTTCTCCTTCTCGGCGAACGTCTCGTCGCTGGCGGCCACCACCCCGCCGCCCACGGCCCGCGAGGCGAGGTCGATCAGCTCCGTCATCGGGTCCCTCCGGGTAGCAGCCGGCCGTCGCCCACCGCCGGCGCCGCGGTCCCGCGCAGCCACACGCGGCGGACGGCACCCTGCAGCGCCATGCCGGCGTAGGGAGTGAGGGCGTGGCGCTGGTGCAGCGCCGCCGGGTCGACCTCGGCGATCTCGTCGGGGGCGAAGGCGACGAGGTCGGCGTCCCGGCCGACCGCGATCGCGCCCTTGGCGTCGAGGCCCGCGAGGCGCGCCGGAGCGGTCGCCATCCAGCCGACGACGTCGTCGAGCGTGTGGCCCCGGGCGGCCGCGCCCGACCACACCACCCGCAGCGCCAGCTCGAGCGACGACACCCCGCCCCAGGCCGCGTCGAAACCGCCCTCCTTGAGGTCGGGCGGGCAGGGCGAGTGGTCGGAGACCACCGCGTCGAGCCGCCCGGCCGCCAGCGCCCCCCACAGCAGCTCGCGGTTCGACTCCGAGCGCACGGGCGGGCAGCACTTGCCGGCGGTGCCCGCGAGGGTCTCGGAGGCCAGCGCCAGGTAGTGCGGGCAGGTCTCGGCGGTGATCGCGATGCCGGACTCCTTCGCCACCGCGATCTCCTCGGCGGCCTCGAAGGCCGACACGTGCAGGACGTGGACGTGCGCCCCGGTCCGGCGGGCGACCGCGGCGAGGCGCAGCACCGCGGTCGTCTCCGCGCCGGGCGGGCGGGACGCGAGGAACGAGCGGTAGTCGGGCCCCGCGGGCGGGGCGTCCGAGAGCACCCCGTCGTCCTCGGCGTGCACGATCAGGGGGACACCGAGCTCGGCGCAGGTCGCGGCGGCGACCTCGAGGTCGGGCTGCGAGACCGGCGGGAACTCCGGCACCCCGGAGTCGGTGAGGAAGCACTTGAACCCGCGGACCCCGGCCTCGACGAGCGCGGCCATCCGGCCCGGGTCGACGCGGCCGTCGGGGTCGGGCACCCCGTCGCGCAGCGGCACCGCCCCGCCCCAGAAGGCGACGTCGACGGCCACCTGCCCGCGGGCCGCGTCCCGCTTGGCCGCGAGCGCGTCGACGTCGACCGTCGGCGGGATCGCGTTGAGCGGCATGTCGACGAGCGTCGTCACCCCGCCGGCCGCGGCCGCCGCGGTCGCCGTCGCGAACCCCTCCCACTCGGTGCGCCCCGGCTCGTCGACGTGCACGTGGGAGTCGACGAGGCCGGGCAGCAGCACCTCGTCGTCGGCGAGGTCGACCACCGGGACCCCGGGTGGCACGGGACCGTCCACCGCCCCGACGGCCGTGATCCGCCCGCCCGCGATCGTCACCGCCGCCGGTCGGGTGCCCTCCGGCAGCACCGCCCGGCCCGCCCGCACCACCAGATCGACGTCCATCGCCCGCCGACCCTAGAGGGCCCGGCTCAGCAGAATCCCGCGATCCCGGCCCAGGCCCCGTCGTCGGCGGAAACGTCGTCCCGGGTCACCGCGGCCTCGATGAGCCCGTAGGGCCGGTCGGCGGCGAACCAGACCTCGTTCGGGTTGTCGAGCCCCCAGGGCGAGAGGTCGACGAGGAAGTGGTGCTTGTTCGGCATCGAGAAGCGGATCTCGGCGATCCCCGGGTGCGCCTCGAGCACCGCCTCCCCCATCGCGTAGAGCGTCTGCTGCAGCGAGAGGCTGTGGATCTGCGCGAAGCGGTCGAGCATCGTCGCGCGGACCGCGGCGAAGCTCGCGTCCCAGTCGACGTCGGTGCCGAGGTGCCGCCACCGCGCGGACACCGAGGTCGCGAGGATGCGGTCGTCGGTCTCCACCAGCGAGGTGTACTCGACCTGCGGGAAGCCGTGGAACTCGCTGCCCGTGCTCTTCAGGACGACGAGGTCGGTCAGCCCGGAGATCACCGTCTCGGTGTCGCCGTGCCGGGTGACCACCACGGTCCGCGTCTCGGTGCCGGCGCGGACGAACGCGTGGTCGTGCGGTCCGTCGGCGGTGTCGACGCGGTCCCACGAGTACTGCTCGATCTCCTGGCGGGCCCCGCCGACCTGTGGGTACCGGGGGTCGACGAAGTGGCGCGCCATCCGCAGCGCGAACTCCTCGATCGTCGTGAACCCGCCGGTGCGGGCCAGCGCGTACACGGTGTTCTTCTGCGTGTCGGTCGCGATCACCGCGGCGTTGGAGCCGGTGTGGAAGGTGTCGGCGAAGTCGCCGAACAGCTGGCTGGTGACGTTGACGTCGGTGACGACGTGCCGGGGCGTCGAGCGGTCGACGTGGACCAGCCGGACCTCGGCCTTCCCGTAGCGGTTGGTGCCCAGGACGATGCCCACGCTCGATCAGCTCCCCAGGTAGGTCGTGTGGGAGAACGGCCCGGCCAGGACGGGCAGGTGGTAGTGCGACCGCCCGCCGTCGAGCCGGGCGTGCACGGTGATCCGCGGGTGGAACACGGTGCCGTGGGTCGCGGCGACGTACTGCTCGACGTCCAGCGTCAGCGTGACGTCGCCGGGACCGAACGGCTCGTCGTTGAGCCTCGCGACCCGCCCGTCGGCGTCGGTGGTCCCGGTGCCGAGGACCGTTCCGTCCGAGTCGCGGACGAGGACGGCGGGGACGCCCCCGGCGGGCCGCCCGGTCGCGGTGTCCAGCACGTGGGTCGACAGGCGCTCGATCTCGGGCATCCGAACCCCTTCCTGACGACGGCCGGCCGTCGCGGATCCCAGTGAAGGCCCCGCATGTTGCCGCACCGTGAACGCGCGCCGGGTGGGGGCGGGATCACGTCGTCGTCGTGGCCGCCTCGCCCTCGACGCCTTCGGGCGGTGCGCCACCGCTCGGGGAGCCGGGGCGGCGGCGCCACCACGACCACGGCGGTCGTCGGGTGGTGCGCGGCGGCGGGGCCGCGGGGTCGTCGACCACCAGCGGCTCGGAGGGGTGGTCCTCGTCCGAGCGGGCCCGCAGGTCGATCTGCTCGTTGACGTACCGGCTGATCTCGGCGGCCACGGCCACGGCCGGGACCGCGAGGAAGGCCCCGACGATGCCCGCGACGCTCCCGCCGCCGGTGACGGCGAGGATGACGACGGCCGCGTGCAGCCCGAGCCCGCGGCCCTGCACCAGCGGCTGGAGCAGGTTCCCCTCGATCTGCTGCACGGCGAGGATGAGCGCCGCGACGATGAGGGCGTTGGTGAGCCCGTTGGAGACGAGCGCGATCAGCACCGAGAGGATGCCGGCGGCGAGCGCGCCGACGATCGGGATGAAGGCGCCGAAGAAGGTGAGCACCGCGAGCGGCAGCGCCAGGGGCACCCCGAGCACCACGAGGCCGACCCCGATGCAGGCGGCGTCGGCCAACCCGATGATCGCCTGGGAGCGGATGAACCCGCCCAACCGGTCCCAGGAGCGGGCGCCGACCTGCGCGAGGTGCTCCCCCGCCACGGACCCGACCTGGCGGCGCACCCAGGGCAGGAACCGGTAGCCGTCCTTCACGAACAGGAAGGCCAGGACGAGCGCCAGGACCGCGTCGACCACGCCGTTGGCGATGGTGGTGAGCCCGGTGAGCACCGCGCCGGCGATCGCGGTCGCCGAACTCTGCAGCTGGTCGACCGTGGCCTGCACGGCCTGACCGATCTGGGTCTGGCCGAGCCCGAAGGTCCTCGCGAGGAAGCCCTGCACGTCGTCGAGCCCGGCCGTCGCGGCCGAGACGAGCTGCGGGACCTGCGCGACGACCTGCGGCGCGATCACCGCGATGACGCCGCCGACCACGGCGAGGGCGCCGACGACGACGATCAGCGCGGCCAGCAGCGGCGGGACCCGGCGGTAGCGCAGCCAGGTGGCGGGCGGCTCGAGCACCGTCGCGACGATCAGCCCGAGCAGGACCGGCAGCACGATCGACCAGAGCGCCCCGATGACGAGGCCGATCAGGACGAGGCCGAGCGCGGTCAGCAGCAGCCGCAGGCTCCAGCGCGCCGTCCAGGACAGCCCGTCACCGATCAGCCGCCCCCGGCTCTGGCGGCGCGGGGACCCCGTCCCGCCACCGGCCGGCACGAATGGCTGCGTCACGATCTGTGTCCTCCCGGGCCCGTGTCGCCCGGACGGGGTGCCGGACGGCTCTGTCCTACCCCAAAACGACGGCAGGGCACCCCCGCGGATGCGGGGGTGCCCTGCCGGACGGGCCTCGGGAAGGTCAGGCCATGGCCTTCTGCAGGCCCTCGTCGATCGCGTCGAGGAAGTCCTGGGTGTTGAGGTACGGCGCGTCCTTGCCGATCAGCAGCGCCAGGTCCTTGGTCATCTTGCCGTCCTCGACGGTCTGCACGCAGACCTGCTCGAGCTTCTCGGCGAAGTCGACCAGCTGGTCGTTCCCGTCGAGACGACCGCGCTGGGCGAGGCCGCGCGACCAGGCGAAGATCGACGCGATCGGGTTGGTCGACGTCTCCTTGCCCTGCTGGTGCTGCCGGAAGTGGCGGGTCACGGTGCCGTGGGCGGCCTCGGACTCGACGGTGCCGTCGGGCGTCATGAGCACGGAGGTCATGAGGCCGAGCGAGCCGAAGCCCTGCGCGACGATGTCGGACTGGACGTCGCCGTCGTAGTTCTTGCAGGCCCAGACGTAGCCGCCCTCCCACTTGATGGCGGCGGCGACCATGTCGTCGATCAGGCGGTGCTCGTAGGTGAGCCCGGCCTTCTCGAAGTCCTCCTTGAACTCCTTCTCGAAGATCTCCTCGAAGGTGTCGCGGAACATGCCGTCGTAGGCCTTGAGGATGGTGTTCTTCGTCGACATGTAGACCGGGAAGTTCCGGTCCAGGCCGTAGCGCAGCGAGGCGCGGGCGAAGTCGACGATGGAGTCCTTGAAGTTGTACATCCCCAGCGCGACGCCGCCGTTCTCCGGGAACTCGGCGACCTGCACCTCGTAGGGCTCGCTGCCGTCGGCCGGCGTGTAGGTGATCGTCACCGTGCCGGGGCCGGGGACCTTGAAGTCCTGGGCCAGGTACTGGTCGGCGTGGGCGTGACGCCCGACGACGATCGGCTTGGTCCAGTGCGGGACGTAGCGCGGGATGTTCTGGCAGACGATCGGCTCGCGGAAGATGACGCCGCCGAGGATGTTGCGGATCGTCCCGTTGGGCGAGCGGTACATCCGCTTGAGGCCGAACTCCTCGACCCGCGCCTCGTCGGGCGTGATCGTCGCGCACTTGACGCCGACGCCGTGCTTCTTGATCGCCTTCGCCGCGTCGACGGTGACCTGGTCGTCGGTCTCGTCGCGGTGCTCGATCCCGAGGTCGTAGTACTCGAGGTCGATGTCGAGATAGGGGTGGATCAGCTTGTCCTTGATGAACTGCCAGATGATCCGGGTCATCTCGTCGCCATCGAGCTCGACGACGGTGCCCTCAACCTTGATCTTCGCCACGGAAGTGGACTCTCCTCTCGCGCCAGGTCACGGCGCCGCACGGACTAGGGCGCGCCGGGTGATATCCCGACTTCCCTCTTCCCGCACGCTATCAACGCGACACCTGACCCGATCGGCCTCGGCCCCGTCGACCGGGTCACCCCCGCGCCGTCACCGGCTCGCGAGCGGACCTCCGGTGATTGTGAGCGACACCAGGACGACGACCACGCCGAAGGCGGCGTAGGTGAGGACGTCGGTGCGGCGGGGCCGCACCGCCAGCAGGCCCGCGGTGCGGTCGGGCAGCGCGACCCGCAGCACCGCCGCGACCAGCAGCGCGAGCCCCAGCACCGTCGTGCCCTCCCGCCAGTGCTGCAGCCCGATCCGCCAGAACGCCACCACGACGACCGCGAGCACCACCGCGAGCGGCGCCTGCGCCCGGAGCCGCCGGCCGAGGGCGCGGGCGTAGTCGCCGGCGGTGCGCGGGGCGCGCGCGTGCCGGGGCCCGTCGGCCACGGTGGTGCCGCCGGTCTCCGGGGCGTCCTCCGTCGCCGGGGCGGGCTCCGGGTCGGGCGTCGGGGGTCCGGGCGTCGGGGGTCCGGGCGTCGCGGCGCCGGGCGTCGTCATGCCCCCGCGGCCTCCGCCCGCTCCACGACGTTGGTCAGCAGCATCGCCCGCGTCATCGGCCCGACCCCGCCGGGGTTCGGCGCGACGAAGCCCGCGACCTCGCGGACGTCGTCGGCGACGTCGCCCAGGATGCCGTCGGGGCCGCGCGAGACCCCGACGTCGAGGACGGCCGCGCCGGGCGCGACGAGGTCGGCGGTGACGATGCCGGGGACGCCGGCGGCCGCCACGACGATGTCGGCCGCGCGGGTCTCGGCGGCGAGGTCGCGGGTGCCCGTGTGGCACAGGGTCACGGTCGCGTTCTCGCTGCGCCGGGTCAGCAGCAGGCCCAGCGGGCGGCCGACAGTCAGGCCGCGCCCGAGCACGGTCACCTTCGCGCCGTCGATCGGCACGTCGTAGCGGCGCAGCAGCTCGACGATCCCGCGCGGCGTGCACGGCAGGGGCGCGGGCTCGTTCAGCACGAGCCGACCGAGGTTGGTGGGGTGCAGCCCGTCGGCGTCCTTGTCCGGGTCGATGCGCTCGAGCACCGCGTTGGCGTCGATCCCCTTCGGCAGGGGCAGCTGGACGATGTAGCCGGTGCACGCCGGGTCGGCGTTGAGCTCGTCGACGGCCCGCTCGACGTCGGCCTGGGTGGCGTCGGCGGGCAGGTCGCGGCGGATCGAGGTGATGCCGACCTTCGCGCAGTCGCGGTGCTTGGCCCGCACGTAGGACTGCGACCCCGGGTCGTCGCCGACGAGCACCGTGCCCAACCCGGGCGTGCGCCCGTCCGCGGTGAGCTTCGCGACCCGCTCCGAGAGCTCGGAGATGATCGTCGCCAGGGTGGCCTTGCCGTCGAGGATCGTCGCCGTCACTCCCCCATCATTCCCCGCGTCGCCCGGCCGCGGCAGGGGCCTCGGCACGGGAGCGGGCGAGCACCTCGAGCAGCTCCTCGTCGGGTCCCACGAGGAACGCCTCGTCGCCGGCCGCGAACCGGGTGTCGCGCCGGGGCGGGTGCTCGAGGGACGTGTCCCCGTCGGCCCGCCGCAGCCCGACGACCCGCGTCCGCGCCGAGAGGTCCCGCATCGCGAGCCCGTCGAGCCCGCTGTGCGCCTCCACCCGCAGGCGCCCGAGCAGGAAGGCCTGGCCGTGCACCGGGAAGGTGCCGAGCACGTCGAGGCCGAGGGCGGCCCCGACGAACCAGGGCGCAGCGAGCTCGGCCAGCGAGCGCACCGAGCCGAAGCCGAAGCGGGCGGACACGGTGCGCGCGAGCTCGCGGTCGCCGAGCCGCAGGACCACCGGCACCTCCGCCCACCGCGGGGCGAGCAGGTCGCGCACCGCGAGACCGGTCTCGATGTTGGCCATGTCGTCGCTGGTGAGCACGGCGACCGCCGCGGCCCGCGGCACCCGGGCGTCGCGCAGCACCGACGGGGTGGTGGCGTCGCCGAGCACCACCGGCACGCCGACCGCACGGGCCCGGGGCAGGTGGCGGTTGCGCGGGTCGGCCTCGACCACCACGACGTCGCGGCCACGGGCGGTGAGCGCCTCCATCACCGACACCCCGACCGCGCCCAGGCCGACGATCACGACGTGCCCGGCGGCCGTCGACGCCGCCCGCTGCCCGGCGGTCGCGGCGAGCCGGCGGCTGATGAGCATGTCGGTGAAGAAGGCGATGGGGATCGCGGTGGTGACGATGCCCGCGAGCATCAGGAACACCGCCCAGAGCCGGAGCCACACGGCCTGGTCGGCGAAGCTGAAGTCGCCGAACCCGACCGTCGCGACCGACTCGACGGTGAAGTACAGCGCGTCGACCACCGCCATCGGTCGGCCGTCGTCGTAGCGGTACCCGAGCGAGATCACCGCCGTCGAGAGCGCCAACAGCCCGACGAGGGCCGCGAGCGCCCAGCGCAGCCCCTTGTCCGACTCGCGCCCGAGCGCGACCACCGCGGCCACTGCCCGCCGCGCCGCGCCGGCCCGCCCGTGGGCGGCGTCCGGGTCGTGGCCGCCGCCCCGGCGGGTGGTGGGGCGCCGGACGGTGGGGTGGCGGGCGACGGGACCGAGGGAGCCCGCCCCGGGCGGGACCACGGTGGCGACGCCGGCCGCGGCGATCTCGGCGTCGCTGCCGAGCACCGTCACCGCCTCGCCCGGGGCCACCCGGTGGTCGCGCCCGGGACACAGGAGGGTGACCCCGTGGTGGTCGGTCACCGCGAGCGGTGCCAGGTCGCCGTAGAGCTCGCGTAGTGTCGCGGGGGCCGGGGAGCCGGTCGCGGGGTCGGCGGTCGCGGGGGACGGGGCGGCGGTCGCGACGGCCACGAACCGGTGTCCGCCCACGTCCAGGGCGTGCGCCGGGCTCTGCAGGCAGACCTCGACGAGCGCCGGGGTGACGAGGTCGGCCACGTCGAGGACCGTGCCCGGTCCCGGGTCGTCGGCCACCGCCCGGCCGATCGCGGCGTTGCCGAGGGCGGTGACGATGCGGACGTCGGGCCGGTGCTCGCGGACGTGCAGCGCGACGTGCAGGTTGTGCAGTTCCCCGGCGTCGCCCGGCTCGACGCAGACCACGGCGCGCGCCCCGGCGAGCCCGGCCGCCTCGAGACCGCCGGACAGGTCGGCGCCGAGGCCGATCAGCGGCACGCCCGCCGGGGCGGGAGGCCGCGGCCCCCGGCCGGGCGGGGGTGCGGCGTCGAGGACCACCACCGGCTCCCCGCGGTGGTGCAACTGTTCGACGATCCGCCGACCCAGGTCGCCGCGCCCGCAGACGATCACGTGACCGCACCAGGACGCGGTGTCGTGCTCGGGGCCGTCCCCGTCAGTGCGCACGGCGGTCGAGCGCGGCCTGGGCGCCCGCCACCGCGGCGGCGTAGACCATGTGCTGGGCGAGGCTGACGGTCATCAGCCGCGGCGTCCATCGCCAGGGCACGGGGGTGTCACCCAGGACGGGGAACAGCGACAGGGCCATCGTCTGGCACCCGAGGAAGAAGACGGTTCCCGCCGCGGGCTCCCCGCCGAGCGTGTGCCGCAGCAGGGCGTGGCCGGCCCCGACGGCCGAGCCGTAGCCCCAGTGCACGACCCGGAAGAGCACCCGCCGGGCCCCGGGGCTCCGGGGCGCCCGCCCGGTGACGGCCTGCAGCAGGGTCCCGGCGGCGATGACGACGTGGTCGCTGTCGTCGTAGTCGAGGATCTCGGTGATCTCCGAGGGGGCCATCCCGCGGCGGCGGGCGTAGACCTCGCGGTACAGCAGGCCGGTGACGGACATCGCGGCGGTCCCGGCGGCGCCGGCCACCACACCGGTCAGGAGACGGCGGGGCAGTCCCCCGCCCACCGCCCGGCCCGGTCGGAGAGCGCCGGCGAGCGCGTGCGACGAACCGGATCCGTATCCCATGGTCACGAGCTTGCCTGACCCGCTCACTGTCCGTCCGTCGGCAAAGCCCCTACCGATTGCTGGTTCCCCGTAAGCGGTGTGCGAGATCACACTCGATCGGTCAGCGGGCGGCCGACGCGAGCGGAGAGCAACGCCCACGTCCGGTCGGCCCGTACGGAACGGCACGAAGGAGTGGCGATGACCACGGTCGACGAGACTACGGGGGCGCACGCCGCCGATACCCGGGCGGCGGACGCGGCCGCGGCGGAGACGGCGGCCGCCGGGGCGAACCCGGCCCTGATCGGGGTGCCGACGTTCGTGATCGGGTCGGTGGCCCTGGGGCTCTACCTCATCGGGTTCACCGGTTCCTCGGCGAACGCGGCGATCGGCATGGTCCCGATCCTGTTGGTCTGCACCGGCCTCGGGCAGACCATCGCCGCCCTGTGGGCGATCCGGGTGGGGGCCGGTGCGGTGGCGGCGATCTTCGGGATCTTCGCCGGGTTCTGGTTGAGCTTCGGGACGCTGGTGGTGGGGCTCGGGCACAACTGGTTCGGGGACGCCGCGGCGGACGGTGCGGCGGTGGCGGCGCAGGAGACGTTCCTGCTCACCTGGTTGATCGGCGTCGTGGTGCTGACGGTGGCCTCGCTGCGCCTGCCCGCGGCGTTCACGGTGCTCTTCGCGCTGATCGCCGTGGCGTTGCTGCTCGTCCTGCTCGGCACCTCGACCGGCTCCACGGGGCTGCTCTTCGGCGGCGGGATCGCGGTGTTCGCGTTCACCCTCATCGGCGTCTACCTGTTCCTCGACGCGATGGGCCAGGCCACCGGGGCGAAGGCCCTGCCGATGGGCAGGCCGCTCGTCGGGGGCTGACCGCCCCGATCCCGATGACGGGGGTGCCCCCGGCCGTTCGCACCGGCCGGGGACACCCCCGTCATTCTGCCGGGCGCCGATCACTGGAAATCACGCGACCGGGACGGGACGGACAACTCGAGCCGCTCCACCCGGTCGGCCACGAGGTTGACCACGCTCGGGGCGTCGTGCGCCCGCTCCACCCGCCCCCGGATCACCAGGGCGGCGCTGGTCCGCGCCACCACCCGGTGCCGCGCCCAGAGCCCCTCCGAGCAGACCACGTTGAGCATCCCCGTCTCGTCCTCGAGGTTGAGGAACGTGGTGCCGCCCGCCGTCGCCGGCCGCTGCCGGTGGGTGACGACCCCGCCGACCTCGATCCGCTCCCCCTCGGGCACCGTCGCCACCCCCGCGACGCTGTGGGCGCCGCGCGCCCGGAGCACGGCCCGCAGGTGCGACATCGGGTGGTCGTCCGGGGACAGCCCGGTGGCCCAGACGTCGGCGATCGTCAGCTCCACCGCGGACATGCCGGGCAGCGGCGGCGCGTCGAGCCCGACCGCGGAGCCGGGCAGGCGGTCGTGGCGGGCCCCGGCGCGGACCACGGCGGTCCCGGCGGCCGCCGCCCCGGCCGCCCACAGCGCCTCCCGCCGCGCCAGCCCGAAGCAGCCCAGGGCCCCGCCGGTGGCCAGGGCCTCCAGGTGCGCGGTGGTGAGGTCGGCCCGGCGGGCGAGGTCGGCCGGGCCGGTGAAGGCCCCGTCGCCGCGCGCCGCGACGATCCGGGCCGCGACCTCGTCGCCGAGCCCCCGGACCGAGGCCAGCCCCAGCCGGACCGCGACCTCGCCCTCGCTCGTCGGGTCGGGCTCCAGGCCGGGCTCCGCCCGGCTGAGCGAGACGTCGGGACCGTGGACGACCACCCCGTGCCGGCGCGCGTCGGCCACCAGGCTCTGCGGGGAGTAGAAGCCCATCGGCTGGGCCTGCAGCAGGGCCGCGCAGAACGCCGCCGGGAAGTAGTGCTTGTACCAGGCCGAGACGTAGACCAGCGACGCGAAGCTGATCGAGTGGCTCTCCGGGAAGCCGAAGTTCGCGAACGCCTTGGTCTTGGCGAAGATCCGGTCGGCGAGCTCCCCGGTGATCTGGTTGCGGGCCATCCCGGCGTAGAACCGTTCCCGGAGCCGCTCGAGCCGCTCCTCGGACCGCTTGGCCGACAGCGCCCGGCGCAGCTCGTCGGCCTCGGCCGCGGAGAAGCCGGCGACGTCGGTGGCGAGCTGCATGAGCTGCTCCTGGAACAGCGGCACCCCGAGGGTCTTGCGCAGCGCCGGCTCGCAGAGCGGGTGGTCGAACACGACCGGCTCCAGCTTGTTCCGCCGCCGGATGTACGGGTGCACCGAGCCGCCCTGGATCGGGCCGGGCCGGATGAGCGCGACCTCCACCACGAGGTCGTAGAACATCCGCGGCTTCAGCCGGGGCAGGGTGGCCATCTGGGCCCGGGACTCGACCTGGAACACCCCCACCGAGTCGCCCCGCGCGAGCATCGCGAAGACCTCCGGGTCGTCGGGCTGGAGGTCGTGGAGGCGGAACCGGCGCCCGTGGTGCTCGGCGACGTGGTCGCTCGCGTAGTGCAGCACCGAGAGCATGCCCAGCCCGAGCAGGTCGAACTTGACCAGCCCGACCGCCGCGGCGTCGTCCTTGTCCCACTGGATGACGCTGCGGTTCTCCATGCGCGCCCACTCCACCGGCACCACCTGGTCGACCGGCCGGTCGCAGATGACCATGCCGCCGGAGTGGATGCCGAGGTGGCGGGGGAAGCCCGCGATCTCCTCGGCCAGGGTGGCCACCGAGCGGGGCATCCCGGGCACCTGGTCGCCGAGGTCGGCGCCGGGCCCCCAACGGTCGATGAGCTTGCTCCACGCGTCCTGCTGGCCCTGGGCGTAGCCGAGCGCCCGGGCCGCGTCGCGCACCGCCGAGCGCGGCCGGTAGGTGATGACGTTGGCGACCTGGGCGGCCCGGTCCCGGCCGTAGCGCTCGTAGACGTACTGGATGACCTCCTCGCGGCGGTCGGACTCGATGTCGAGGTCGATGTCGGGGTAGCCGTCGCGCTCCGGGGAGAGGAAGCGCTCGAAGAGCAGGTCGGCCGCCACCGCGTCGACGTGGGTGATCCCCAGCGCGAAGCAGACCGCCGAGTTCGCGGCCGATCCCCGCCCCTGGCAGTAGATGTCGGCCCGCTCGCAGAAGCCCACGATGTCGGCGACGATGAGGAAGTAGCCGGGGAACCCCTGGCCCTCGATGATCGCCATCTCGTGGTCGATCACCTCCCAGGCCCGCGGGTTGTCCGCCCGGCCGCCGTACCGGCCGCGGGCCCCGTGGTCGGTGAGGTGGCGCAGCCAGCTCGCCTCGGTCTCCCCCGCCGGCACGTCGAACGGCGGCAGCTCGGGGGCGAGCAGGGCCAGCTCGAACGCGCACTCCCGCCCGAGCACCGCGGCGTGCGTGACCGCCTCGGGATGACGGGCGAACCGGGCCGCCATCTCCGCGCCGGACCGCAGGTGGGCGGTGCCCGGCGGCAGCCAGCCCTCGGCCTCGTCGAGACTGCGGCGCGCCCGGACCGCCCCCAGCGCCGCCGCCACCCTCGCCCGGTCGGGCGTGGCGTAGTGCGCGGCCGTGCTCGCGACGGTGGGCAGCCCGGCCCGGGCCGCGAGCTCGGCGAGCAGGTCGTTGCGCTCCACGTCGACCGGCAGCCCGTGGTCGGTCAGCTCGACCGCCACCGACTCCGACCCGAACAGCCCCACCAGCCGGTCGAGCGCCCGCGCCGCCGCCGCCGGCCCGCCCGCCTCGAGCGCCCGGCGCACGTGCCCCTTGCGGCAGCCGGTGAGCACGACCACCCGGTCGCGCAGCGTCGCCGCGGTGCGCTCGAGCTCGTGCACCGGACGGCCCTTCTCCGCGTCGGGGTGCATCGCGGCCTCGGTGATCGCGCGGGAGATGGCGCGGTAGCCGTCGGGGTCGCGCGCCAGGACCAGCAGGTGCTCCCCCTCGGGATCGGCCACCCCGTTCTGCGGGCCGGAGAGCCCCAGCGAGAGCTCCGAGCCGAACACGGTCCGCACGTCGAGCTCGCGGGCGGCCTCGGCGAAGCGGACGACGCCGTACATCCCGTCGTGGTCGGTGAGCGCGATCGACTCCAGCCCGAGGCGGTGGGCCTCCTCGACGAGCTCCTCGGGCTGGCTCGCGCCGTCGAGGAAGCTGTAGGTGGAGTGGGCGTGGAGCTCGGCGTACGGGACCTTCGTCGCCGCGGCGGCACGGGGGCCGGCCGGGGGGCGGTACGGCGCGCGGGTGCGGCTCCAGGCCGGGGAGTCCCCGCCGTCGCCGGGGTGCACCTCGTCCCGGGTGGCGCGGCGCCGGGCGGGCGGGGCGGGGGCGGGCCCCGCGGTCACGTCGGCGGGGTGCAGCGTGCCGGGCCCGTCGACCTCGGGCCCCGGACGCACTCCCCGCCCGGGCGTCGCGGCGCGGGAGCGGCCCGGCTTCCCCGCGAGGATCCGCTCCATCTCCGACCAGCTCACCGCCGGATTGCCCCAGCCCATCGCGCTCCTCCACCCGTTCGGATCGAACATCTGTTCGATGCGAACGACTGTAGCCGCGGGGACCGACACCGTGGGGCGGGTTCCCCGATCAGGGCGTGGTGACGGTCCAGAAGGCGCCCGGGTCGAGGTCGGCGATCCGGATCCGCGTCGTGTCCCCCGCCCCCCACCGCGGCATCGAGCCGCGCAGCGTCGCGGCCAGGTCGGGGGCCTCGTCCACCCGCCGGGCGAGCTCGATCAGCACGGCGAGCGCGTGCACGCAGCGGCCGGTCCGGCCGCAGTCGCACGAGACCCGCACCGCGGCGTCGTCGGGAACCAGGGGGACGCCGGCCGCCGCCAGCTCCGCGACCGCCCCGTCCTCCGCGGCCGCCGCCAGCACCGTCGCGGCGGTGGCCCGGGCCTCGTCGTCCCAGACCGGGAAGACCACCTCGACACGGCGCGGCCGGCCGTCGTCGACCGTCGCGACGACGCGCCCCGGCTCCGTCCCGAGCGCCCCCACCCGGTCGTTGCGCGCGAGCGAGCGGGCCCGCGGGAGCCGGGGGTCCGGCCTCGTCACGCGGAGCGGCTCGGCCAGCCGCAGCCACGCGCGTCCCCGCGCGGTGGTGCCGAACTCGTTCAGCACGACCCCTCCAGCACGGCGCGCAGCTCCTCGTCCCCGAGCCGGGCGAGGGCGCCGACGGGGTCCCCGTCACCCTCGCCGAGCACGGCGGCCGCGAGGTCCCGCTTGCCGCGGTGCAGGTCGGCGACGAGCTGCTCGACGGTGCCGCGGGTGGTGAACGTGTGGACGGTGACGGTGCGCGTCTGACCGATCCGGTGCGCCCGGTCGGACGCCTGCGCCTCGACGGCCGGGTTCCACCAGCGGTCGAGGTGCAGCACGTGCGTGGCCCGGGTCAGGGTCAGCCCGGTACCCGCCGCCCGGAGGCTGAGCAGCAGCACCGGGGGCCCGTCGGTCGCCCCGAAGTCGGCGACGATCCGCTCCCGCGCCGCCCGCGACAGTCCGCCGTGCAGGAACGGGACCGGCCCGCCGACCGTCCGCGTCAGGTGCCGGGCCAGCAGGTCGCCCGCCTGCCGGTACTGGGTGAACACGAGGGCCGCCTCGCCGTTCGCGGTGATCTCGCCGAGCAGCTCGCAGAGCCGGTCGAACGAGGCGGACCGGCCCCCGAGCTCGTCGTCGGACGTCCCGACGAGTTCGGGGTGCACGCAGATCTGCTTGAGCCGGGTGAGCAGCGCCAGGACGCGGCCGCGCCGGTCCCGCCCGCCGCCGAGCCCCCGCCCCAGCGCGTCGTCCAGCGCCGTCCGGTGCAGCCGGCGCTGCTCCGTGGTCGGCTGCAGCTCGTGGGACAGGTCGAGCCGCGCGGGCAGCTCCGCGGCGACCTCCGCCTTGCGGCGGCGCAGCAGGTGCGGCCCGACGACGGCCGCCAGCCGTTCCGCGGCCGCCCCGGTCCCGCGCGACCGCAGCGCCGCGAAGCGCCGCCGGAACGCCGGCCGTGGACCGAGGACGTCGGGGGTGGTGAACGCGAGCAGCGCCCACAGGTCCTCGAGCCGGTTCTCCACCGGCGTCCCGGTCAGCGCGACCCGGCCGCGCGCGGAGAGCGCCCGGGCCCGCCGGGCGGTCGCGGTGTCCGGGTTCTTGACCTGCTGGGCCTCGTCGAGGACGACGACGTCCCAGGCGACCGCGGACAGGCGGTCGTCGGCCCGGAGCTGCCCGTAGGTCGCGACGACCACCGCACCCGGGTCGGGCGGCGGCCCGCCGCGGACGTGCTCGACGGCCGCCAGCCCCGGGGCGAAGCGGGCCAGCTCCCGCCCCCAGGACCCGACCACCGAGGCCGGGCACACCACCAGGTGCGGGCCCGGCCTCCCGACGAGGACCGCGATCGCCTGGACCGTCTTGCCCAGCCCCATCTCGTCGGCGAGCAGCGCGCCGCCCTCGGTGTCCAGCCGCTCGGCGAGCCAGTGCGCCCCGGCCCGCTGGTAGGGGCGCAGCCGGTGCCACACCTCCGGCGCGTCGGGCGAGGCGGTGCGGACCGCGCGGGCGGCGGCCTCCACCGCGACCCTGGCCGTCCAGACGGACGCCCCGTCACTCCCGACGCCGGCGTGCGCGGCGACCGGGAGGGACGCGGCGAGGCGGTCGAGCTCGTCGGGTCCCGGCTCCGGCTCCGCCACGAGCCGCACGGCGAGGTCGCGCCACGCCCGGGCGGAGCAGCCCCACCCCTCGACCGGCGTGGTCCCGGCCAGCGCCGCGACCGTCGGGGCGGCGGGGCTCACGGCGGCCGGGAGCGGGTCGGTGACCATCACCCCGTCCTCCGGGCGGGCGAGCCGCACCCGCTCGGGCGAGGCGTCGAGTCCGAGGCCCACCGCGGTCGCGAGCGGGTCGGTCCCGCCCCACCACGCGAAGGCCTCGCGTTCCACCAGGAAGCTGAGCTGCGCCGATCCGATCCCCACCACGTCACCCTGGATAGCAGCGCGGGCCCGGTCGGCGCACATGCCTGTTGCCGTACCGGGAGGTCCGGACACGATACCGACATGACGGCTCCCGTGATCCTCTCCCTGCCCACCGACGACCGCGTCCGCGCCCACGCCTTCTACCGCGACGGCCTCGGGTTCCCGGCGGTCGGCGAGCCCGCGGAGGACGGCGTCCCGGAGCCCCTGGTCGTGGTGGTCGGCGACGGGCTGCACCTGATGTTCATCCCCCGGGGCGGGTTCGGGTGGGTCACCGGCGACCACGAGGTCGCCGCCCCGGGGACGAGCGAGTGCCTGCTGTCGCTGCCGGCGGCCTCCGACGACGAGGTCGAGGCCGTGTTCGCCCGGGCCGAGGCGGCGGGCGCCCGGGTGGTCGAGCGACCCGCCGCCCCGCCGTGGGGCGGGTACTCCGCGACCTTCGCCGACCCCGACGGGCACCTCTGGCAGGTCGCGCGCGAACCCGCTCAGTCGTAGGTCCCCTCCACGCTCCACCGGTCGTCGCGCAGCACGAGCAGCAGGGCGAGCCCCGCCGCGTCGGCGGAGGACGCGACCGGGTCGGGCGCCAGGTCGGCCGCCGGGTCGGGGTCGGCGTCCTCGCCGGGCTCCGGCACGCACACCACCTGCACCCGCAGACAGCCGACCGGGGCCCGCGGGTCCCACCAGCGCCCCTCCTCCGGCCATGGCCCGCCCCAGGCGCGCACCGGGGCGACCTCCTCCTCGCCCAGCCCCACGAACGCCGGCGCCGCGGACAACCGCCCCCGGGGGGCGGCGCGCACCGGGTGCCCGGCGGCGTCGAGGACCCGCGCCGGGACCGGCTCCGGAGGCACCGTCGAGGGCGACGGCGCCGGGAGCGCCCCCGGCCACGGCGCCTCCGGGTCGAGCGCCGGCGTGCGCTCGTCGCCCCACGGCACCGCCCGGATCCGCTCGGCGGGCCCGCGCCCCCCGCCGGGCACCCCGGTGAGCACCTCCTCCGGCCCGAGCAGGCCCTGCACCCGCACCAGGGCCCGGCCGGCGCGCTCGTCGGCCACCCCGGTCTCGCCCCACAGCCCGAGCTGCAGCCGCCCCGCGTCGACGACCTCCTCGGGCACCAGCCGCAGCACCGCCAGCCCGTCGTCGCCGCGCCCGGAGCCGACGCGCCGGGAGAGCCACCCCTCGAGCTGCCAGCGCACCCGGTCGGCGGTGGCGGCCGGGGTGAGCGGCTCGGCGCACCGCCAGGTGCGGGCCAGCTCCTCGCCGGTGGTGGTGCGGGCCTGCACCCCGAGCCGGGTGCAGGCGAGCCCGGCGTCGCCCAGCGCGAGGTGCAGCCGCTCGGCGAGCGCCCGGGAGGCGAACGCCGCGGCGTCGACGCGGTCGACCGGCGGGTCGAGGGGGACCTCGACGGTGAGCTCGTCGGGCACGCGGCGCCGCGAGGGCGGGCGCTCGTCGAGGCCCCGGGCGATCCGGTGGGCCCGGACCGCCGCGGCGTCGAACCGGGACGCGACGTCGCCCGCCGGGAGCCCGGCGAAGTCCCCGAGCGTGGTGAGCCCGAGCCGGCGCAGCAGCCCGACCAGCTCGGCCCGGGCGGTGGCACCCGGCACGTCGGCCCCGGCGGTGTCGGGCTCGACCCCCGGCTCCAGCTCCAGCTCGGCGACGGGCCGCGGCGCGAGGAACGCCCGCGACTCCCCCGGCGGCACGATCACGCTGTGCCGCGCGGCGATCGCGGCGGCGAACACGCCGTCGGCCACCCCGACCTGGCACTCCACCCGCGCCCGGGCCGCGACGTGGTCGACCAGCCGCTCCGCCACCGTGTCCTCGCCGCCGAAGTAGCGCGCCGGACCCCGCGCCGCGAGCACGACGAGACCGGGCCGGATGACCTCGACCCCCGGCGTGAGCTCCTCCACCGCCCCGGCGACCACCTCGAAGGCCCGCGCGTCGCGGTCGGGGTCGCGGCCCAGCACCGCGAGGTCGGGGCAGCGCGACTGCGCCTCGCGCCGCCGCAGGCCACGCCGGACCCCCTGGGCCCGGGCGGTGGCCGAGCACGCCACCACGCGGTGGGCGACGAGCACCGCGGCCGGCCGGTCGGCCGGGATCCCCGACTCGGCGCAGGCCGCGATCACCGGCCAGTCGGGGCACCACAGCGCGACCACCCGGGCCGAACCCCGCTCCGCCCCGTCTCCCGGGGAACCGCCCGCGCTCACCCCGTCCTCGCCGGCCGGTCGGCCCCGAGCGGAGCCGGCTCCACCGTCTCCCCGGGGACCGGGGCGCACCCGCCGCCGGGACCGGGCAGCAGCACGTCCGAGCGCAGCTCGTGGGCACGCCCCCGCGCCGCGCACCGCAGGTGCACCCGCCGCGACCGCAGCCGGCCGGCGCCGTCGCCCAGCAGGCCCGACCAGGTGCCGCCGGCGGCGTGCAGCTCGACGTCGGCCCCCGGCCACGCCCCGACCGGGACGAGCACCGCCCCCTTCTGCCGCACCCGCGCCGCGAGCCGCTGGCGGTCCCCCGCCCGCCACGCCGACGCGCCCCCGAGCACGACGACGTCCACCCCGTCGACCAGCGCGGCGACCACGGTGGCCGGGCGCGGCCCGGGCCGCGGGACCAGCGCCGTGCGCGCGAGATCGAGCCCCGCCTCGTCCGCGGCGGCCAGCCCGACCCCCGGCAGGCCCACCAGCGCGCACCACGACCCCGCCCGCGACGCCTCCGCCACCAGGGCCAGCAGCAGCGCGGTCGACCCGTGCACCGACACCGTCGAGCCCCGCCGCAGCCCGCCCCACGGCAGCAGGCCGGTCAGCGGACCGGCCACCGGGAGCAGCGCACCGTCGTGATCGCGCGCCGGCTCCGGCTCGGGCTCCACGACCGCCACGGGAGGTGCCGGTGCCGCCCCGACGTGCGACGCTGCTCGTCGGGCTCCACCCCGACCGGGCAGGTCCGAGGCACGGACCAGCCCCAGCTGGGAGATCCGGTCGGAGAGCACCTCGCGCGGAGCCGGTGTCGACATCGAGCCCTCCTCGTCATCGAACACGTGTTCGAACGAGGAGAACGCTAACCCACCCCACCGACAGTCCGCCACGAGCGGAGCACCACAGAGGGGTGGACCCGTGCCCGACCGGCCATGATCACCGGGACGTGGCGGATCCGGACGCCCAGGCCCCGCGGCCGCCACGTCCTGGTGATCATGGACCGCCGGGCCCGACGACCGTGCGTGCGTCTCCGTGTCCGGGCACGGGAACGCACGCACGAGCGAACGCTAGTGAGCGAAGTGGCGCGTCCCCGTCAGGTACATCGCGACGCCGGCCTTCTCCGCCGCCTCGATCGTCGCCGCGTCGCGCACCGAGCCGCCGGGCTGCACCACCGCGGCCACCCCGGCCTCGGCGAGCACCTCGAAGCCGTCGGGGAACGGGAAGAACGCGTCGGACGCGGCGACGGAGCCGCGCACCCGGTCGCCGGCCCGGGTCACGGCGAGCTTCGCCGAGTCGACCCGGTTGACCTGCCCCATCCCGACCCCGACCGTCGCGCCGTCGTGCGCCAGCAGGATCGCGTTGGACTTGACCGCCCGGCACGCCCGCCACGCGAACGCGAGGTCGGCGAGCACCTCGTCGGACACCGCGGAGCCGGTCGCGAGGGTCCACGACGACGGGTCGTCCCCCGGCGCGTCGACCGCGTCGCGCTGCTGCAGGAGCACACCGCCGGAGATCGGCCGCTGCTCGACCGACGCCGGGGTCCACTCGGCGGTGAGCACCCGGATGTTCTTCTTGCGGGCCAGCACCTCGACCGCGCCGTCGGCGTAGGAGGGCGCCACGACGACCTCGGTGAAGATCTCGGCGATCTGCTCGGCCGCGGCCACCGTGACCTCGGTGTTCACGGCGATCACGCCGCCGAACGCGGACGTGGGGTCGCAGGCGTGGGCGCGCGCGTGCACGTCGGCCACGTCGGTGCCGACCGCGATCCCGCACGGGTTCGCGTGCTTGATGATCGCGACGCAGACCTGCTCCGGGGAGTGGTCGTGCGCCGCGCGCCAGGCCGCGTCGGCGTCGACGTAGTTGTTGTAGGACATCTCCTTGCCGTGCAGCTGCACCGCACCGGCGATGCCCCCGGTGGCCTCCGGGGCGGCGTAGAGCGCGGCGGCCTGGTGGGGGTTCTCGCCGTAGCGCAGGACGGCCCGCCGGCGCGCGGTGGTGCCGACCCAGCCCGGGAACGGCACCGGGGTGCCGTCGGAGGAGGTCGCGGGGTCGGGCGCCAGGACGTTGCCCATCCAGGAGGCCACGGCCACGTCGTAGGACGCGGTGTGGCGGAACGCCTCGGCGGCGAGCGCGCGGCGGTCGGCGAGGGTCACGCCGCCCTCGTGCACCTGCTCGAGCACCCAGGCGTACCGGGTGGGGTCGGTGACCACGGCGACGGTCTCGTGGTTCTTCGCCGCCGCCCGCAGCATCGCCGGGCCCCCGATGTCGATCTGCTCAACGCAGTCGTCGGGGGCGGCGCCGGAGGCCACGGTCTGGGTGAACGGGTAGAGGTTCACGACGAGCAGGTCGAACGGCGCGATGCCCAGCGACTCGAGCTGGGAGACGTGGGTGGGCAGCCGCGAGTCGGCGAGGAGCCCGGCGTGCACGCGGGGGTGGAGGGTCTTGACCCGGCCGTCGAGGCACTCGGGGAACCCGGTCAGCTCCTCGACCCGGGTCACCGGCACCCCGGCGTCGGCGATGCGCGACGCCGTGGAGCCGGTCGAGACGACCTCGATGCCGGCGGCGTGCAGCCCGGTCGCGAGGTCGAGCAGACCGGCCTTGTCGAACACGCTGACCAGCGCGCGGCGGACGGCGCGGCGGCCGTCGGTGGTCACGGGGGCCGGGGAAACGGCGGTCACTCGGGGATCCTCACTGTTCGTCCGGTGGTGGTGGCGCCGTGGCGCACGAGGGCGGCCACGGTCTCGACGAGCATGCGGCGCTCCACGACCTTGATCCGCTCGTGCAGCGTCTCCTCGGTGTCGTCGGGCTCGACGACGACGGCCTCCTGGGCCAGGACCGGGCCGGTGTCCACGCCCTCGTCGACGAGGTGGACCGTCGCCCCGGTCACCTTCACCCCGTACGCGAGCGCGTCGCGGACGCCGTGCGCGCCGGGGAAGGCGGGCAGCAGCGCGGGGTGGGTGTTGAGGGTGCGGCCGCCGAACCGCGCGAGGAACGCCGGGCCCAGGACCTTCATGAAGCCGGCCGACACCACGAGGTCGGGCTCGAAGGCCCCGACCGCGTCGGCGAGGGCGGCGTCCCACGCGGCCCGGTCGGGGTACTGCGGCAGCGCCACGACGACGGCCTCGGCCCCCGCCGCGGCCGCCCGGTCGAGGGCGGCGACGCCGGGGCGGTCGGCGACGACCGCGACCACCTCGACGGAGCTCCGTGCGGCCTCGTCGAGCAGGGCCTGCAGCAGGGTGCCGGAGCCGGAGGCGAGGACGGCGACGCGCGCGGGCGCCGGTATCCGCCAGTGGGTGTGCGTGCTCAGAGCGGGGCTCCCTGCCGCCGGGCACAGACCTGGGCTCCGGCGTCTCGACGATCCTCGGCGGGGAGCCTAGTCCCGGTCGGCGTCCTCCGGCGTGTCGCCCCCGACACGCTCGTCGTCGTCCGTCTCCGGCTCGGCGGCCGGCACGACGACCGCGGGCGCGACGACCGGCGGTGCGGTCCCGGCGGGCACGGCCAGCGCCGCCACGACCGCACCCGGCAGCCCCACCCAGACGAGCGTCGCGAGCAGGACCCAGCCGGCCGGCACGACGACGGGGTCGAAGGGTCCCGTCCCCAGCCGCCCGCCGGCGAGCAGCGCGAGCACGGCGAGCAGGACGGCGGCGGTGAGGGCCGAGGTCGCGACCGCGCGGAGGCGGTCGCCCACCTCGGGCACCCGCGGCGCGAGGGTCCAGCCCACCAGTGTCCCGACCGCGAGCGGGAGGGCGAAGACGAGACCGGCCCACGTCGGGACGGGCCCGGTCGGCAGCAGCGCGGCGAGCGGGAGCGGGGGCACCAGCCCGGCCACCGCCCCCGTTGGCGCGGCGGCGACGGTGCCGACCGCGTAGCCCGGGCCGAGGATCCAGGAGGTGGCGGCGACGACGGCGTTGGGCAGGTAGGCGACGTCGAGCAGCCACAGCCCGGCGCCGCTGCCGGCCTCGGGGGCGATCGTCGTGAACGCCCCGGCCACCGCGTCGGCGTGCGCGAGGAGCACCACGAGCAGGACCGCCGTGCCGGCCGCGACGAGCGCCGCGGTCGCGGCGAGGCCGGTGCGTACGCCGTGGCGCGCCCAGTCGGGCAGTCGGGCGGCGGACCACGAGGCGCCGCACGGGCGCAGGACCCCGGCCGCGGCGGCCAGTGCCGCGAGGAGCCCGGCGACGACGCCCGCGGTGGCCGGGGAGGCGTCGGCCGGGACCGAGGCGGTGTCGGGGGTCAGCAGCGCGGCGCCGAGCACGCCCACGGCGGCGTGGCCGGCGGCGGCGGTGGCCACCACGGGGACCGCGCACGACGTCCAGCGGGCCTGGTCGTCGCCGAGCGCGACGAGCCGGACCGCGCCCCGGCGGGCGACCGTGGCGACCAGCGCGACGATCGCGATCGCCGGGCCGAGCGGCAGCATCCCCAGGGGCGCGCCCGAGACCGTCAGCGGGACGAGGTGGACGGCGAGCCAGAGCGGGACGCCGGTGGTCAGGGCCTGGGCGAGCCCCGGGTCACCGCCGGGGGTGGCCCCGGAGGCGACCGCGGCGATCAGCGCCGCCAGCACCACGAGGACGGCGTAGGAGACGACGACCGGGACCAGCGCGACCTCGGCGAGCACCGCCAGCCGCGGCGGCACCGCGGGCCGGGATCGTGCAGGCCGGGACCGCGGGGGCCGGGACCGCGGGGACGCGGCGGGCGACCCTGCCGTGTCCTCCCCCGCCGGTGCGCTCACGGCCGCCGACGATCCCACGGCGACCCCGGGACCCGGGGTCGCCACGCCGGGCGGACGTCAGCGGGCCTCGTGGGCCCCGGGCCGGTCGCCGGACGGGTCGCCGTCGGCGGGCACGCCCCAGCCGGGGCGCTGCACCCCGGAGGGCGGCGTGGCCTCGCTCTCGGAGCCCCCGGCCGGGCGCGACCCGGCGGAGGGCTGCGGCGGGGCGTCGGCGCCGAGCATCGCCGAGGCCGGCCGCCGGCCGTCGTCCACCGGCGCTCCCGGCGCCCCGGGCGGCGAGCCCGCGGAGGGCCCGGCCGGGGACGAGCCGCCCGCGGACGGACCGGACGGGGAGGAGCCCGCCGCGTCGGCGCGGGACGGCTCGGCCGCGTGGTCGTCGGTGACGGTGGTGCCGGACGCCGAGGAGGAGGCCGGGGCGTCGGATCCCGACGACGCGCCTCCCGCCGGCGAGGCCCCCGAGGGCGAGGCTCCGGCCGGGGAGGCCCCCGAGGGTGAGGGGCCCGACGACGAGGCCGCCGGCCGCGACACGACCTGCGTGCGGGCGGCCGCCGTCTCGTCGTCGACCGGGCCGCCGGAGGAGGCGCCGCGGGACGGGTCGCCGGGGGGAGGACCACCGGGGGTCGGGCCGCTGCCGGCCTGCTGCGACCCGGCCGCGAAGGGCGCGGACGGCGAGCCCGGGGCCCCGCCCACGTGCTGGGTCGCCGGCTCGCTCGGCCTGGCGAAGGGGCCCGAGGGGGCGCCGGTGATCGGGCTGCGGTTCGCGGCCGGCGGGGGTCCGCCGAACGACCCGCCGCCGGCCTGGGGCGAGCCCGACGGCGACGACCAGGCCGGCCCCTGCCCCGGCGGCGGGGTGGTGGGGGCGGACGAGGACGAGGACTCCGCCGACCGCGACGACCCGGAGCCGCCGACGATCCCCGTGGCCGTCAGCGCGGCGAACACCGCGGCGGCCGCGGCCAGGACCGCGAGGACCACGACGGCGATGTCGGACCCGTCGGTGACCGACAGGGTCTGCAGGCTGACCAGGGCGGCGGTCACCGAGACGACCGCGCCCGGCACCGCGAGCCGGGGCGCGGCCGGGAGGACCGAGGCGCCGACCGCCAGGCCGCCGCCGACGACGAGCGCCGGGAGCAGGCCCGCGGGGTCGAAGCTGGTGAAGAACGTCGCGAGGAACGCCAGGACGCCGAGTCCGGCCGCGGCGAGCGCCGCGATCCGCCCGGGCCCGGTGGGCACCCCGGACGCCGTGGACCCGGCCGCGCCGGACGTCGTCGGGCCCGGGGAGGCCGACGACGGGGCCGAGGAGGACGACGTGCTCGACGACTGGGCGGAGGCCGGGGCCGCGGGCACCGTGAGCGGGGCCGACGGGTCGCCGTGCCGGCCGGTGGGGAGGCCGCGGGACGGCGTGGGACCCCAGGAGCCCCGCCCGCCCTGAGCGCCGGGCTGGCCGGGCGGGCCGCCCTGCGTGGGGGACCCCGGCGCCGGACCCGACCCGGGCGCACCCGCGCCGGCCCACGAGGCGCCGCCGTAGGGCGACACGCCGCCGAAGGGTCGGCTCGGCGGGCCGAGGGCCGGGTAGGGCTGCGACGGCTGACCGTGTCCCGGCTGCGCCTGGCCCTGCTGGCCCTGCTGCCCCGGGGCCTGGCCCTGCTGGCCCTGACCCTGCTGACCTTGGCCCTGGCCGGGCTGCTGGGCCTGGCCCTGCTGGTTCGGGGCGGCCTGCGCAGGGGCGCCACCCGGCGCGTAGGGGCGGCCGGACCACCCCGGCGGGCCGGAGTTGCTGGGTCCTGCACTCATCGGGGTGCCCCTCCCGGGTGGCGGTGTCGGCCGGAACCGGCCGCGGGTCACCCCGCGGCCGGTCCAGCCTGCTACACCCCGAACCTAGGAGACGAGCGAACGCGCGAGGTCGGCGGTCTCGGTCGGGGTCTTGCCGACCCGGACGCCCGCGGCCTCGAGGGCCTCCTTCTTCGCCTGCGCGGTGCCGGCGGAGCCGGACACGATCGCACCGGCGTGGCCCATCGTCTTGCCCTCGGGGGCGGTGAACCCGGCGACGTAGCCGACGACCGGCTTGGTCACGTTCGCCTTGATGTAGTCCGCCGCCCGCTCCTCGGCGTCGCCGCCGATCTCGCCGATCATGACGATGGCCTCGGTCTCGGGGTCCGCCTCGAACGCCTCGAGGGCGTCGATGTGGGTGGTCCCGATGATCGGGTCGCCGCCGATGCCGATGCCGGTGGAGAAGCCGACGTCCCGCAGCTCGTACATCATCTGGTAGGTCAGCGTGCCCGACTTGGACACCAGACCCATCTTCCCGGGGCCGGAGATGTTGGCCGGGATGATGCCCGCGAGCGACTTGCCGGGGGAGATGATCCCGGGGCAGTTCGGGCCGATGATCCGGGTGCGGTTGCCGTTGGCGCTCGCGTGCGCCCAGAACCACGCCGAGTCGTGCACCGGGATGCCCTCGGTGATCACGACGGCGAGGCCGATGCCGGCGTCGACGGCCTCGACGACCGCGTCCTTGGCGAACTTCGGCGGCACGAAGATGACCGAGACGTCCGCCCCGGTCTCCTTCATGGCCTCCTCGACGCCGCCGTAGACGTTCACCGAGGTGCCGTCGACGTCGACCGAGGTGCCGGCCTTGCGGGCGTTGACGCCGCCGACGAGCTGCGTGCCCGCCGCGAGCATCTTGCGGCCGTGCTTCATGCCCTCGGAGCCGGTGAGCCCCTGGACGATGACCTTGCTGTTCTCGTTCAGGAAGATCGACATCTCACGCACCAGCCTTCGAAGCGAGCTCGGCGGCCTTGGCGGCCGCGTCGTCCATCGTGCCCACCACGGTGACGAGGGGGTGGTTCGCCTCGTCGAGGATGCGCCGGCCCTCCTCGACGTTGTTGCCGTCCAGGCGGACGATGAGCGGCTTGGTCGCCTCGTCGCCCAGGATCTTCAGGGCCTCGACGATGCCGTTGGCCACGGCGTCGCAGGCGGTGATGCCGCCGAAGACGTTGACGAAGACGCTGCGGACGTCGGAGTCGCCGAGGATGACGTCGAGCCCCGCGGCCATGACCTCGGCCGACGCGCCGCCGCCGATGTCGAGGAAGTTGGCGGGCTTCATCCCGCCGTACTGCTCGCCGGCGTAGGCGACGACGTCGAGGGTCGACATGACCAGACCCGCGCCGTTGCCGATGATGCCGACCTGGCCGTCGTCGAGCTTGACGTAGTTGAGGCCCTTGGCCTTCGCCTTGGCCTCGAGCGGGTTCTCGGTGCGCTCGTCGACCAGCGAGGCGTGCGCCTCGTGGCGGAAGTCGGCGTTCTCGTCGAGGGTGACCTTGCCGTCGAGCGCGATGACCCGGTCCTGCGGGTCGCGCACCAGCGGGTTGACCTCGACCAGCGTCGCGTCCTCGCCGACGAAGGTGTCCCACAGCTTGACGATCACGTCGGCGGCCTCGTCGGCCACCGCGGCCGGCAGGTTGCCCTGCTTGACGATCTCCTGCGCCTTGGCCTTGTCGACGCCGGTGATCGCGTCGATCGGCACCCGGGCCAGCGCCTCGGGGCGCTCCACCGCGAGCTCCTCGATCTCCATGCCGCCCTCGGCGGAGCACATGGCGAGGAAGGTCCGGTTGGACCGGTCGAGCAGGAACGAGAAGTAGTACTCCTCGGCGATGTCGCTGGCCTCGGTGACGAGCACGCGGTGCACGACGTGGCCCTTGATGTCCAGGCCGAGGATCGCCTCGGCCTTCTCCCGCGCCTCGCCCGGGTCCTTGGCGAGCTTGACGCCGCCCGCCTTGCCGCGGCCGCCCGTCTTGACCTGGGCCTTCACGACGACGGCCGTGCCGATCTCACCCGCGGCGGCCTCGGCGTCGGAGGCCGTGTCGACGGTGCGGCCCGGCAGGACCGGCACCCCGTGCGCGGCGAAGAGGTCCTTCGCCTGGTACTCGTACAGGTCCACTCGTGAACTCCTCCATCACTGACCGGCAGCATCCGTCGGTGGACTCCGGCGGTGGTCCCGACGGGTCGACCAGGAGACCGGCGACCGCTCGGCGGAACCGAAGCGACCCTAGCGGCGTGTCGCGACACCGGCGGATGCACCGGGGGCGACCCCCGCCACACCTGCGGTTCACCCGTCGTCGGTGACCGCGTCGCGGATCTGGGAGACGGCCACCGCGGCAGCCCCGAGGGTCACGACGAGGCAGACGACGGCGGCCCAGGTGCCGATGCCGACGCCCTCGCCGGCGCGCGGCGGCGTCAGGACCAGCGCCGAGAGCCGCACCACCAGCAGCGCCCCCGCCGCGCCGAGCAGCGCGAGCGCCCGCGCGGGCCGGGCCCGCGGGGCGAGCAGCACCGCGATCGCCACCCCGACGACGCCGGCCAGCGAGCCCCAGGCCGTGGCCCCCGGGTTCTGCCACGCCCCGCCCGCGGCGTTCGCGGCGACGGCGTCCCGGGCGAGCGGGCCCCCGAAGCCGGGCACCGCGAGGACCGCGGCGAGCGCGCACATCGGCAGCATCGTCGGGTCGGGCTCCACGGTGTCGGTGCCGTCGGCCGGCCGGTTCCCCAGCGGCGACCAGCCCCCGGACACGTCGCGCCGCTCCGCGAAGCCGGCGCCGACCGCCAGCACCGCGGTGAGCACGGCGAGCACGAGCGCCCCGACGACGGCCCACCCGCCCGGGCCGATGCCCACGGCGGTCGTCGGGACGGGCAGAGCACCGAAGGGGCCGACCACCGGCGCGGAGCCGTCGGTCGCGGCGAGGACGACGTCGAGGGCCGGCCCGGCCGCGAAGGGCACGGTCAGCCAGGCGACCGAGAGGGTGGGGCGGGCGCGGACCACGAGGCGGGGGGTCCCGACGACGACGAGCACGGCCGGCACCGCGAGCACCACGGCCGCGGGCAGCAGGAGGAGCCCGGCGCCGGTCTCGATCGGCGCGGTGGTCGTCACGGTGGTGCTCGGCAGCAGGGCCCCGAACAGGGCGGCCCCGGCGGTGAGCAGCGCGACGACGCCCGCGGCCCGCGAGCGCAGGACCGCCGTGCGGGCCGGGACACCGATCAGGAGCAGTCCGCCGGCCATGGCGAGCACGGAGCCCGGCGAGACCGCGAGGCCGCCGCGGGCGGCCGCCGCGGCGAGGACGGGTGCGACGCCCGCGACGACGCCCGCGCCGAGCGCGGTGTGCACGGCGCGCCGCACGCGCATCCCGGTCTCGTCGGAGGCCCCGACGACCGCCGCGGTCCCGACGGCGCCCAGGCCCGGCAGGGCCGCGAGCAGCACGACGGTCAGCGCCAGCAGCGCGACGCCGGCCCCGGCGGGGAAGGCGGTGTCGAGGACGGAGTGCGGCGCGAAGCCGCTGGCGCCGCCGAGCACCGTGAACGGCGCGGCGGCCAGGCCGACGGCGGCGACCGCGGCGCCGGCGACCGGCCGCACGAGCACGCTCGCGCGCTGCGCGCCGAACACCCCCGGCCCGTGGGCCCGGGCGAGCACCCGCAGGCCCCGGGCGGCGAGGACGGCGACGACGACCAGCGCGGCGTCGGCGGCGAGGAGCAGCACCGCGAGCGGGACGGGGAGGGCCGAGGTGCCCGAGGGCAGGACGTCGGGGCGGGCGGCGGCCACCGGGTCGACGAGCAGCGTCAGGTCGACCAGCAGACCGCCGAGCCCGAGGAACCCGAGCGCGGCCGGGGCGGCGAGCGAGGCGGCGCCCGGGCTCCGGCCGGCGCGGCGGGTGGCGAGCCCCGGGGCCAGGGCGGCGACCAGGGCGACGAGCGGGGCCAGCACGCCCGCGGCGCGGACCGGCGCGCCGATCGGTCCCGGCGCGAGGACGGCGACGGCGATCCGGAGGGCGACGGCGAGGGTCACGACGACGGCCGCGACCCACCAGCTCCGCCCCAGGGCGGGCGGGGACGGGGGCACCGCGGCGGGCTCGGGGGCCCGGGACCGCGCGTCCGCTCGGGCCGTCATGGGATCCGAGGGTAGGAGGTACCCGTCCGGGTTCCGCGTACACCCGCCGGAGGGACCGAGATCATGTCTGGATCGGTCCTCCGGCCCGCCCGGCGAGACACGCCGGTGAACGTCGCCTAACGTCGACCTCATGGACGTGACCGGGGTTACGTCGCCATCGCCGGCGACGGGGCAGGGCGGCGGCTCCCTCACGTCGTGGGTCTCGACGGTGCGCGGGGGCCTCTCCTACGCGGCCCGCACGGTCGGCGTGCCCGCCGGCATGCGGGGCCTCGCCGTCGAGGTGGCCTACACCGCCCTGCACCTGTCGGTGTACCCGTGGGGCCTGCTCGACGAGGCCCTGCGCCCGGGCGGCGTCCACGCCCACCACCGCACCGAGACCCTCTCGCCCGGCGAGCGCTCGCTGCTGGTCTCCGACCTCGACGGCTCGACGATCCCCGTCCTGCTCGTCCACGGCATCGTCGACAACCGGTCGATCTTCCACTACCTCGCCCGGGCCCTGCGCCGCCGCGGCCACGGCACCGTCCAGGCGGTCAACTACAGCCCCATGACGGCGTTCACCGGCGACATCCGGGTCGCCGCGCGCGACCTCGGCGACCACGTCGAGCGGCTCTGCGCCGCGGCCGGGGTCGACCGGGTGCACGTCGTCGGCCACTCGCTCGGCGGCCTCATCGCCCGCTACTACGTCCAGCGGCTCGGCGGGGACGCCCGCGTCGACACCCTGGTGACCCTCGGCAGCCCGCACCGCGGGTCGATGATCGCCCACCTGCTGCCGCCGACCCTCGTCCCGCGGCAGCTCCAGCCGGGGTCGGACCTGCTCCGCGAGCTCGACGAGCCCGCGCCCGGCTGCCGCACGCGCTTCCTCGCGGTGTGGAGCCGCATGGACCAGCTGATCATCCCGCAGCGCAACGCCCGGCTCGAGCACCCCGACCTCCAGGTCGAGAACGTGCAGCGCGACCACGTGGGGCACATGGCGATGACGATCGACCCGGAGGTCGTGCACCTCGTCGCCTGCACGTTGGCGCGCACCCGGCCCGCCCGCGAGCGGGTCGTCCCGCGAGCCGCGGCGATCTGACGTCCGCCACCCGACCGCTCGTCGCTCACCCGTCCGAGTGATGACCGCTCGGCGCGCACGGCCGCACACACGGCGTGTCGATCGGGAATGACCTGGGCGTCCGTTTGCTGCGCACCGGTCCTTCATGGCACCTTCCAGCGGTCCAGCATCACGGTGCGGTCACGAACGGCTCACGGATCGACCCCGACGATCCGCACGGCGCCCCCACGCCACGCCGCCGCGACCGGCCCCGAGCTCGCGGAAGGATGGTCTTGGCGCGTCACAGCTCCCCCCGCCCGGCCCCCTTCACTCCCCCGCTGGCCGGCTTCGCCGGTTTCGGCGTGCCCGCCCTCGCGGGCGCCGGTGGCCCCGGCCTGTTCGGCGGTGGTCCCCGCTTCGCCCCGTCCCGGCCCGCCGACACCGGCCGCACGGCCGCCTTCGTCGGCGGCTCGGTCGATGGTCGAGCTCCGCTGCGCTCCGTCTCCGGTGGCCGCGCCCCGGCCCTGCCGGCCCGCCCGGCCCCGGCGCTGCGCCCGGCTCCCTCCCGGCCGACGACCGGTGGTCGTCCCACCGGCTCCCCGCACCCCACGGGTTCTCCGCGGCCCACCGGCTCCCCGCGTCCCGACGACGACCGCAGCGCCCGCCGCCCGTCGCCGCTCTCGGGCCGGCTCGCCGTCGCCGCGGTCGCGGCCGGAGCCCTCGCCACCGCGGGCCACAGCCTCGTGAGCAGCGGGCTCGACGCCCCGACCGGGGAGACCCGCACCGACCTGGCGCTCTCCGCGGCCGCGACGGCCGTCCCGGCCGCCGCGACGCCCGCCCGCGACGCCCTCGACGCCGCCACCACCGGCGTCATGGCGATCTCGCCGAGCGCCCCGACCGGCACGAGCCAGGTCGCGTCGCTGGCCAAGTCCCGCAAGGTCGCCGACGCCGCCGCGGCCCGCGAGGTCGCGGCCCGCACCCCGCAGTTCGTCAAGCCCGCCGAGGGCCGTTTCACCTCGGGCTTCGGCGCCCGCTGGGGCACCTCGCACCGCGGCGTCGACATCGCCAACGCGATCGGCACCCCGATCGTCTCCGTCGCCGACGGCACGGTCCTCGAGTCCGGCCCCGCGAGCGGCTTCGGCATGTGGGTCCGGGTGCAGCTCGAGGACGGCACGATCAACGTCTACGGCCACGTGAACCGCTCCTTCGTGAAGGAGGGGCAGAAGGTCAAGGCCGGCGAGGAGATCGCCGAGATCGGCAACCGCGGGCAGTCGACCGGCCCCCACCTGCACTTCGAGGTCTGGACCGCGGGCGGCTCGAAGATCAACCCGCTGCCGTGGCTCGCCGAGCGGGGCATCTCGCTCGGCGCGGCGAAGGACTAGCTCCTCCGGCCCGTTCGTCGTGTCGGGGGCGAGCCCCGGTCAGGCGCTGCGGACCAGGTC
>NZ_JBHSIV010000018.1:0-34669 GCF_042653685.1 Actinomycetospora atypica
GGAGTTGATTGGTACAATTGTCTTCCTAAGACCGGCTTGGCCGACTTCCGCCGCGCCCCCGCCCGCCGCGCCGGCGCCCGGGCCGGCCGGTCTCGGTCCCTGGCAGCCGGCCCCGTCCTCCCCGCCGGGCCCGTTCCCGCCCGCCCGGCCACTGCCCGCGGGCGCCCCCTCCGGCCCGTGGCCGGTGCCGCCCGCTGCCCGTCCCCCGCGCGCCGCGCGCCGACTCCCGCGTCTCACCGGGGCGCAGCTGCTCGCGGTCACCGGCGGGGCCGTGACCCTGCTCGGCGTCGTCCTGCTGCTGGTCCTCGCCGCCTCCCGCGGCTGGTTCGACCCGGCCGCCCGGGTGGGCCTCGGCGGCGTCGTCGGGCTGGCGCTGGTGGGGATCGGTGTGGTGCTGCAGCGCCGACGGTCCAGCGCAACCGCTGCCGCCGACCCGGGGCCCGTCTCGCTCGCGGCCACCGGCATCACCGCGCTCTACCTCTCCGTCGCCGCGGCGGCCTCGCTCTACGACCTGCTGCCCGACGTCCCCGCCGTGGTCCTCGCCCTCCTCGTCGCCGCCGGCGGGCTCGCCCTCGCCGACCTCTGGCGCCACCGCGGCCTCGCGCTCGGGGTGGTCGTCGGCGTCGACCTGCTGGTGCCGCTCGTCGTCGACGCCGCGGGTCCGCTGCTCGTCGTGCTCCTCGTCGTCGTCATCGCGGCGGCGCTGCCCGTCGCCGCGCGCCGCGGCTGGCCGACCCTCACCGCGATCGCCGTGGCGGCGGCCGCGCTCGTGGCCGTCGTCGTGGCGGACACCCGGATGCAGAGCGGGGCGACGACCGCGGGCCTGTTCGCGGTCGCCGCCACGATCGCCGTCCTGCTCCTGGTCTCGGTCGCCGCCGCCCTCGTGACCGCCGCGGCGCCGTGCGGGGACACCCGCCGCGCCACCATCGCCTCCGGGGTCGTGCTCATCGCCCCGCTGCTCCCGGTGCTCGTCCTCGCGCCGTCCCTGCCCCGCCCCGCCGGCGCGGTCCTCGACGTCGTCGCCGTGCTGGTGCTGCTCGGCGCGGCCCTGGTGTTCGAGCGCGGCACCGGCCGGGTGCCGGTCACCCCCGCCCTCACGACGACCGCCGTGGCCGCCGCCGCCGTCCTCGGCCTGCAGGCGGTGCCCCTGGCGCTCACCGGGATCGCCCAGGGCGGCGTGATGCTCGCCCTGGCGACCGTCCTCGCCGTCCTGGCCCGCCACACGGGCCGGCTCGTGCTGCTCGTCGTCGCGGGCGCCTTCGCCGTCGCCGGCGGCATCCTCGCGCTCGGCCGGGACCTGCCCCTCGGCGTCGTCGTCGCCGGGGACGTCCGCAGCACGGGCACGCTGGTCGCGATGGCCGTGGTCGGCGTCCTGCTCACGGCCGCCGCCGGGACCCTGCTCGCCGCCCTGCTGCGCTCCGGGCGCGTCGTGGGTCGTGAGCGGGCGGCGGCCGTGATCGGCGGCCTCGGGCTCGTCGGGCTGTACGGCGCCGCCGGCACGGTGGTGACCCTCGCGCTCGCGGTGTCGCCGACGCGCGCCGGCTTCCTGGTCGGGCACGTCCTCGTGACGATCTCCTGGACCGCGCTCGCGCTCGTGCTGCTCGTCCGCGGGGTCGAGGCGGGTCTGCCGCGGCTGCTGGGCGGGGTGCTCGTCGTCGCGGCCGTGGCGAAGCTGATCCTGTTCGACCTGGTCGCGCTCGACGGGCTCGCCCGGGTGGTGGTGTTCCTCGGCGCCGGGCTGGTGCTGCTGGCCGCCGGGACGCGCTACGCCCGGTTGGTGGCGTCGGCCGGCGAGGAGCCTGGCAGGCTCACCGGGCATGAGTGACGTCGGGACCGGCGATGGGCCGATCATGCTGCTCGACTCCGCGAGCCTGTGGTTCCGGGCCTTCTACGGGGTCCCCGCGACGCTCACCGCCGACGACGGCACGCCCGTCAACGCGGTCCGCGGCTTCTGCGACATGGTCGCCCGCCTCGTCCGGGCCCGGCAGCCCGGCTCGGTGGTGGCCTGCCTCGACCGCGACTGGCGCCCCGCGTTCCGCGTGCGCGCGATCCCGTCCTACAAGGCCCACCGGGTCGACCCCTCGGCCGACGCCACCGACCCCTACGTCGGCGGCGCCCCCGACGCCGAGGCCGCGCCGCCGGAGCTCGGCGTGCAGGTGCCGATCATCCTCGACGTCCTCGCGGCCGCCGGGATCCCGACGGCAGGCGCGGAGGGCTACGAGGCCGACGACGTGATCGGCACGCTGGCCACCTCGGAGGCGACCTCGTCGGTCGAGGTGGTCACCGGCGACCGCGACCTGCTCCAGCTGGTCCGCGACGAGCCGACGTCCGTGCGGATCGTCTACATCGCGCGCGGGGTGTCGAAGTACGAGATGTACGGGCCGGAGGAGGTCGCGGCGCGCTACGGGGTGCCCGTCGCCCGGGCCGGTGACGGCTACGCAGAGATGGCGATGCTGCGCGGCGACCCCTCCGACGGGCTCCCGGGCGTGCCCGGCGTCGGCGACAAGACCGCGGCCCAGGTGGTGTCGAAGTTCGACTCGTGGGCCGACCTCATCGGCGCGGTCGTCGAGGGCGGCGACCCGCGGCTGTCGGCGGCGGTGCGCACCAAGCTCGTCAAGGCCGCGCCCTACCTGACCGTCGCCCCCGAGGTGGTGCTCGTCGCCAAGGACGCACCCATCGACTGGACCGGGTCGACGCGCCCGCTCCCCCACCGGCCGGTCGACCCCGACGCCCTCGCCGCCCTGGCCGAGCGCTGGAACCTCACTGGGTCGGTGGACCGGCTGACGGCGGCCCTGGCCGGGGAGTGACGTCCCGGCCGATCACGGGGCCTGGCGCTCCACGGTGCGGGCGAGCGTGACGGGAGCACGCGCGAACCAGGCTTCGGTGACCAGCTCGCCGAGCTCGGCGTCGGCGATCCGGTCGAGGTGCACCAGCACGCTGGCGTGACCGTCGAAGTGCGGGGTCGTGAAGTAGATTCCGGCGTCCTCGGCGAGCAGCGCCTCCTTGGCCCCGAGGTCGGGGACCGCGGCCCCGAGGACGGGCCCGGGCTGCTCGCTCCAGCCGAGGTCCTCCAGGTCGCGGGCGCGCAGCGGGCGGTCCCAGACGAAGGACTTGCCCTTCACCTTCCAGGACGCCGCTCCCCCGTACGACGGCTTCTCCTCGACGCCCGGCAGCGCGAGCGCGTGTCGGCGGACGTCCTCCCAGGTGGCCATGGGCGACGGTAGCGCGACGCCGCCCGAGTCCGTGCCGCTGTGCGGGACGCACACGGCCGGCGGGAGCCGCCTGCCCGGACGACGCCGTTGCGGAGCGCAATGCGCGCATCGGTGGGAGCTGCGGTGTCTGGCTGTGTGCGGGACGCACACGGCCGGCGGGAGCCGCCTGCCCGGACGACGCCGTTGCGGGACGCAACGCCCGCGCAGGTGGGAGTCGCGGTGCCTGGCCGTGTGCGGGACGCAACGGGCCCCGACGATCAGCGGGGCTGGCCGACCTCGTAGGTGCCCGACTCGTCGACGATGTCCACGGGGACCTGCTGGGGGCGGCCGTCGATCGTCACGGTGCAGGTGAACGACGCGCCCGGGCGGACCCGGACCTCGTCTGGACAGCTCGCCGCGGTGGCGGGGCGGCGCCAGTCGCGGGTGACGACGTCGGTGACCCCGCGCTCCACGGCGGCGCGGTCGAGCACGTCGTAGCGCGCGAAGCGGGGCCCGACGAGGAACGCCAGCAGCGCCACGACCACCGCGGCCAGGACGACGACGCCGAGGACCACCGCCAGGACGATCCGGCGGGTGCGGCGCGTGCGGGCCGGGTCGCGGGGGGCGGGCGGGGCCCACCCGGGGGCCGTCTGCTGCCACGGTCCCTGCTGCGGGCCCGACCAGGCAGGGGTCGGCACCGGGGCCACCGCGGTCGTCCGGCCGGGAGTGCCCAAACCCGGGCCGGTCGCACCGGGAGCGGCCGTGCCGCCGAGACCGGACGGCGGGGTGGCGTCGTCGTCGCGCCGGGACGGCGACGACGGGGCCGCAGGCTCGTCGGACCAGCGCACCCCGGGAGCCCGACTCGCGGCATCCCCGTCGGCCGGGGCCGGGGCCGGGGCCGGGGCCTCGTCCGGCGGCGCCGCCTCGGGGGTGCCGGGGGGCGGGGACGGCGCGGAGGGCGTGGGCTCCTCGTCGGCCGACCTCGTCACGGCGCCCACACTCTCACGGGCCCCCGGCTCCCCCGACTCAGGTGTCGCCCACCGCGACCACCCCGCGCCGGATGGCGCGCCCCGCGTCGGCGGCCGCGCGGCCCACCGGGTCCTCGCCGCCGCAGACGGCGCGGATCTGGTCGAGCAGGTCGAGCACCTGGCGGCACCAGCGGACGAAGTCGCCCGCGGAGAGCTCGATGCCGTGGGCCCGGGCGGAGGAGAGCACCGCGGACAGGGCGTCGCCCCGGGCCCAGCGGTGCACCGGCCAGGCGAACCCGAGGTCGGGCTCGCGGGTGCGGTCGAGGTGGTGGCGGCGCTCGTCGTGCACGAGGTCGGTCCAGAGCTGGACGGTGGCGGTCACCGCCGCCTCGGCATCGTCGGGAACCCGCGGGATCCCGCCGTCGTCGCGGCGCGAGTCGTAGACCAGCGACGACGCCACGGCCGCGAGCTCGGCGGGCCTGAGCCCCAGCCACACGCCGTGGCGCAGGCACTCGGCGACCAGCAGGTCGGACTCGCCCCACAGGCGGGAGAGCCGGTGGCCGGCTGGAGTGAGCTCCTCGCCCTCGACGTAGCCGCGCTCGGAGAGCAGGCCGCGGATGCGGTCGAAGTTGCGGGCCAGCGAATGGGTGGTGGAGCGCACGCGCTGCTCGAGCTGCTCGTTCTCGCGGGTCAGGCGGGCGTGGCGCTCCGCCCAGCGGGCGCGGTCCTCGCGGTCGGAGCGCCCGTGGCAGGGGTGGCTGCGCAGCGCGCGGCGCAGGGACGCGAGCTCGGCGTCCTCGTTCTGCCCGCGGTGGCCCCCGCGCCGTCCACCCCGTGACGGGGCCTCGATGCCGCTCTCGCGCAGGGCGTTGGAGAGGTCGCGGCGCACCTGGGGCAGCTTGTGGTCGACCCGCTTGGGGAGCTTCATCGTGCCCAGCGCGGTCACCGGGTCGGGGAAGTCGGAGATCGAGAGGCGGCCGGCCCAGCGGTCCTCGGTGAGGACGAGCGGGCGCGGCTCCATGCCGCGGCCGGTGCGGTCGACGCCCGGGTCGAGCACCACGGCGAGACCGGAGCGCTTGCCGGCCGGCACCGCGATGACGTCGCCGGTGCGCAGCGCCTCGAGCGACGCCGACGCCTCGGCCTTCTGCTCCGAGCGGCCCTGGCGGGCGAGCTGCTTCTCCCGCTCGGAGAGCCGGCGGCGGAGGTCCATGTACTCGGCGAACTCCTCGGCCGAGGACCCCTCGCCGGACATGGCCTCGGCGTAGCCCTCGAGGGCCTCCCGGTTGCGCTCGACGCGCTTGGCCAGGTGGACCACCGAGCGGTCGGCCTGGAACTGCGCGAACGACTGCTCGAGCAGGTCCCGGGCCTGGGAGATGCCGAGCCGGTCGACCAGGTTGACCGCCATGTTGTAGCCGGGGCGGAACGACGAGCGCAGCGGGTAGGTGCGCGTCGACGCGAGGCCCGCGACCTGGGCCGGGTCCATGCCGGGCGCCCACAGCACCACCGCGTGGCCCTCGACGTCGATGCCGCGGCGGCCCGCACGCCCCGTGAGCTGCGTGTACTCGCCGGGGGTCAGCTCGACGTGCGACTCGCCGTTGTACTTGACGAGCTTCTCGAGCACCACGGTGCGCGCGGGCATGTTGATCCCGAGCGCGAGCGTCTCGGTCGCGAACACCGCCCGGACCAGGCCGCGGACGAACAGCTCCTCGACGGTCTCCTTGAACGCGGGCAGCATCCCCGCGTGGTGGGCGGCGACCCCGCGCTCGAGGCCCTCGCGCCACTCCCAGTAGCCCAGGACGTCGAGGTCGGCGTCGGGCAGGGCCGCGCACCGGCGGTCGACGACGGCGCGGATCTCCTCGACCTCGGAGGCCTGGGTGAGCCGCAGCCCGGAGCGGACGCACTGGGTCACCGCGGCGTCGCAGCCCGCGCGGCTGAAGATGAAGGTGATGGCCGGGAGCAGCCCGGCCGCGTCGAGCCGCTCGATGACGTCGACCCGCGACGGCGGGCGGTAGGAGGACCCGGACCGGCCCGCCCGACCGGGGCCGGACCCGCGGTCGTCGCGCCGGCGACCGTCGCGTCCCCGTCGCGGCGGCGGACCCGAGCGCCCGTTACGGCCGTCGCGGTCGACCTCGGCGACGGCCTTGGCGAGCGTCGGGTCGACCGTGACCTGGTGGGAGGACCCGGTGCGGCGCTCCTCGGCGAAGAGGTCGAACATGCGCGTGCCGACCACCATGTGCTGCCACAGCGGCACGGGCCGGGTCTCGTCGACGACCACCGTGGTGTCGCCGCGCACCTCGACCAGCCAGTCGCCGAACTCCTCGGCGTTGCTGACGGTCGCGGACAGCGAGGCCAGCTGCACCCACTGCGGGAGGTGGAGGATGACCTCCTCCCAGACGGCGCCGCGGAAGCGGTCGGCGAGGTAGTGCACCTCGTCCATCACGACGAACGCGAGACCGTCGAGCGCCGGGGAGTCCGCGTAGAGCATGTTGCGGAGGACCTCGGTGGTCATCACGACGATCGGCGCGGAGCCGTTGACCGCGGTGTCCCCGGTCAGCAGGCCGACGGCGCCCGCACCGTGGCGGGCGACGAGGTCGGCGTACTTCTGGTTCGACAGCGCCTTGATCGGCGTCGTGTAGAAGCACTTCCGACCCTGCGCGAGCGCCAGGTGGACGGCGAACTCGCCGACGACCGTCTTGCCCGCCCCCGTCGGGGCGCACACGAGGACCCCGTGCCCCTCCTCCAGCGCCAGGCACGCACGGCGCTGGAAGTCGTCGAGCTCGAAGCTCAGGGACGTGACGAAGGTGCCGAGTTCGGGGTGCGCGGCGCGTGTACGCGCCTGCGCATAGGCCTCGGCGGGAGAGCGGGCCACCCCATCACGGTGTCACACTTCGACGGATCTCGTCGCCGCGACGGCACCGGGGCCGCGCGGAGGGTCACTCCGGGCGGCGGGCCTCGTCGGGAACGGTCTCGCGGGGCTTCTGGGCGGGCGCGGGCTCGACGACCGGGGCGGTCTCGACGGCGGGCGCGCTCGCGGCCGGCTTCGGGGAGTCGGAGGCCTTCGCGCGGGCGTCGTCCTCCTTCAGCTCGCGGGTCTCCGCCTTGAAGATCCGCATGGACTGGCCGAGGCCGCGGGCCATGTCGGGGAGCTTCTTGGCGCTGAAGAGCAGCACGACGCCCACGACGGCGACGATGATCCATTCGCTCACGGGTGAGCTCCTTCCGCTGGTACGTCCGACTGTACCGGGGACACGGCACGCCCCCGGTCGTGATGACGGACGCGCACCTGCAGGGCCGCGACCCGCGCGCGCAGCAGGCCCACGCGGTCGCCCGTGAAGGAGGTGAAGGCCCCGAGGACCGCGGTGGTGCGCCCCACGGCCCGCAGCAGGCCCACGACCAGCAGGGCGAGCACGACGAGGGCCGCCAGCACGGCGACGATGCTCCAGACGATCGGTCCCACCATGCGCCGATGGTGTCAGAACCCCGGGCGGGACGTGGTCAGGCCGCCCCGTAGGCCGCGAGCGCCTCCCGTGCCCGGTCGGCGCGGGCCGCGGCGAGGTCGGTGGGCCAGAGGATCTCGACGGCGTCACCGAGGCCGAGGAGCAGGCGCACCATCCAGGCGCGGTCGCCGTAGCGCATCTGCACGCGGGCCCCGCCGTCGTCGTCGGCGAGGACCTCCTCCATCGGGTAGTACTCGGCGACCCAGCGGGCCGTGGGCGCGAGGCGCAGCGCGACGAGCTGCTGGCCCGGGTCGGGCGTGAGGAGGCCGGAGGCGTCGGCGGGCACCTCGCGGACCGCGGCGTCGTCGGGCGGCGACGACGGCTCGTCGAGCACCTCGGCGTCGTCGACCCGGTCGAGGCGGAACATCCGCACGCCCTCCGCGCGCCGGCACCACGCCTCGAGGTAGGTGCTGCCGTCGACGAGGAGCAGCCGCATCGGGTCGACGTCGCGGCGCCCGACGGCGTCGCGCGAGGCGGAGTAGTAGGTCAGGCGCAGCGCCCGGTGCCGCGCGACCGCGTCCCGGACGACCGCCTCGGCCCGCGCGTTGCCGGGGGTGCGGCCCAGCCCCACGGCGACGGTGTCGGGCTCGGCCGCGCCCGCCGCCCCGGAGGCCTGCTCGATCTTCGCGAGGGCGCGCTGAACGGCGTCGGTGTCGGCCACCCCGGGCGCGTCGGCGAGGGCCCGCAGGGCGACGGCGAGCGTGGCGGCCTCGGGGCCCGACAGGCGCAGCGGGCGGGACAGCCCGGCGTCGTAGACCACGGTGACCGTGTCGCCCTCGAAGGAGAGGTCGACGAGGTCGCCGGGCCCGTACCCGGGCAGCCCGCACATCCAGAGCAGCTCGAGGTCGCGGCGCAGCTGGGTCTCGGTGATGCCGAACTCCGCGGCCGCCTCCGCCACCGGGACGCCGGGGCGCGCGAGGAGCCAGGGCACCAGCGTGAGCAGGCGCGGGAGCCGGTCGGCGACGCCCTCGGCGCTCACGGGGCCACCTCCGCGGGCCGGCGGTCGAGCGCGGTGCGCAGGGTCGCGACGACGGCGGCGCGCAGCTCCGGGGGCTCGAGCACCACCGCGTCGGGGCCGTACCCGGCGATCCAGCGGGCCAGCGAGTCGAGGCGGGCGAGGTCGAGTTCGACGACGTCGGGGTCGCCCTGCGGGTCGGGCCGTCCGGCCCGGCGCAGCCCCGCGGCCCGGCCGGGGACGAGGCGCACGCGGGCGGTCCCGGTCGGCGGGGGCGGCCCGGCGGAGCGGGCGACGAGGTCGACCAGGTCGACGTCGGTGGGGCGCACGACGGCGCCGCGGGCCCCGGAGGCGCGGACCTCGCCCTCGATGCGGGAGATGCGGAAGCAGCGGACGTCGTCGCGGTCGCGGTCGTGGCCCACGAGGTACCACCGGCCGCGGTAGGACACGACGCCCCAGGGCTCGACGGTGCGCGTGCGCGGCGGGTCGGCCGGGTGCCCGCGGTGGGCGAACGTGACGACGCGCCCGGCCCGGGCGGCGGCGAGCAGCGGCGCGAACGCCGGGTCGGTGGTGCGCACCCGGGGCTGGACCTCGGACGCCGCGGTGGGGTCGACCTCCACGCCCGCGGCCCGCAGCTTCGTCACGGCCGTGCGGGCGGCCCCGGCGAGCTGCGGGGAGTCCCAGAGCCGCGCGGCCAGGGCGACCGCGGTGGCCTCGTCGGGCGCGAGGTCGATCGCGGCCAGCTCGTAGTCGCCCCGGGCGATGCGGTAGCCGTCGACGGTGTCGAACACCGACTGCCGCCCGGTCTCGAGCGGGACGCCGAGCTCGCGCAGCTCGGCCTTGTCGCGCTCGAACATGCGGTAGAAGGCGTCGTCGGTGACGGCCTCCTCGTAGCCCGCCACGGTGGTGCGGATCCGCTCGGCCGTGAGGAACTGCCGGGTCGAGAGCAGCGCCAGCACGAGGTTCACGAGTCGCTCGGCTCGCGCGGTCGGGGGCGGTGGCACGTCGTCGAGGGTACGACGACCGATCGATCGGGTGTTCGACATCCCGGGTTCCCGGCGCGCCGTGGGTCGTGCGCCGGGACGGTCGGGGGCGGGCTCAGGCCGAGTCGGCCCCGCCGCGGGCGGCGGAGCGGATCTCGAGCTGCCCGTCGTCCTTGCGGTCGACCTCGAAGGTGTAGGTCTCCCGCGAGGTGCGCCCGCCCGCCGTGACGAACTCGAGCACCGAGCGGGCCGACGTGCCGTCGACCTGCACGTCACCGGCCGACACCGAGGAGATCCCGCTCCAGAACCGCTGGTAGCCGCCGTACCCGCCGGAGTCGTCCTGCGCGTCCTCGGAGAGCAGCGCCCAGGCGCCCGGGATGTTGCCCGGCAGGCTCGCGTAGTAGGCCGACACGGTGCGCCGGACGTCGTCCTCGCTGACGGGCGCGTCGGGGTCGGCGCCCGCCGAGGTGCTGGGGCTGCCCGGGGACAGCGGGGCCCCGGCGACCGGGGGCACCGTCTCCGTGGGCGGGGCGGGCAGGGCGACCGTGGGGGTGGTGGTCACCGGCGCCGCCGCGATCGTGCTCGAGGGCGCCGGGACGGGCCCGTCGACCGCGGCGACCGCGGCACCGACCCCGGCCGCGAGCACCACCGCGGACGCGGCCGCGACCGCCAGGGCCCGCCGGCGGCGTCGCGCGGGCCGGGGCGTCTCGGCCGTGGCCGGGCCCGTGGAGACGGCGGGGCCGACGGCGAGCGGGAACCACGACTCCTCGTCCTCCTCGTCGTCCCCGGCGGCGGTGCGGACGCCGATCGCGGGGGCCGTGGGCCGGCCGCCCGCGGCCGTCGTCGGGACGGGCTCGGGCGTGGCGGCCTCGGTGGGATCCGCGGCGGCGACGGGCGGGGCGGCCACGACCGGGGCCGGCGCCATCGCGGCCCGGGCCTCGAGGGCCGAGCGCAGCAGTGCGGTGTCGGGGCGGTGCCTCGCCTCGAGGCGCAGCATCGCCGACAGGGGACGACCGAGCACGCCCGCCCGGGTGGCGGGACGCAGCCGGCCCTCGGCCATGGCGTGCAGCACCGCGAGGGTGTTGTCGAGCGGGCCGCACACCAGCTCGTTCTCCACCGCGGCGTACAGGGTGGCGCCGAGGGAGAACACGTCGGACGCGGGCGTGGGGTCGCCGCCGCGGGCCACCTCGGGCGCGAAGTAGCCCGGGGTGCCGGCGACGATGCCGCCGCCGGTCGCGGAGGTGTCCCAGGAGGCGCGGGAGACGCCGAAGTCGGTGAGCTTGGCGACCCCGTCGTCGGTGAGCAGGACGTTGCCCGGCTTGACGTCGCCGTGCACGATCCCCGCCTCGTGCACGGCGGTGAGCGCGTCGGCGATCTGGGCGCCGATGCGGGCGACCTCGGTGGGTGCCAGCGGGCCCCGCTCGGCGAGGACCGCGGCGAGCGAGCGCGACGGCAGGTACTCCATGACGATCCACGGGCCCGGGGCGTGCGACGGGGTGCCGTCGACGACGACGTCGAACACCATGATCGCGCGCGGGTGCACCACGCGGGCCGCGATCCGGCCCTCGCGCATGGCGCGGACCCGGGCGAGGCGCACCGTGGCCTCGTCGGCGCCCTCCTCGTACCGGGGCGCGCTGAGCTGCTTGACCGCGACCGTCCGGGCCAGGCGCCGGTCCCAGGCCTTCCACACCACGCCCATGGCTCCGGCCCCGATGCACTCGCCCACGCGGTAGCGGCCCGCGAGGAGGGTGCCCTCGACGCCCGGGTCGGGCGTCATCGTCTCGGCGTCGGCGGCCGGGTGGGAGTGCAACGTCCCGGTGCCCTCGTCGGGCGTCACACGGGACGTGCGGTCCTGGTGATCCATGGTGCTGTGCTGCCGTCCTCGTTGTCGCTCGGTGTGTGGGGGCGCGTGGGGTTTCCACAGACCGGTCGTTGCGAGGCGTGAGAGGCGTTACACCGACCTCACAGCGTGGCGATCAACCGGTCCACCCGTTCGTCCACCGCGCGGAACGGGTCCTTGCACAGGACGGTTCGCTGGGCCTGGTCGTTGAGTTTGAGATGCACCCAATCCACGGTGAAATCGCGGCCGGCGTTCTGGGCCGCCGCGATGAAGTCGCCGCGGAGCTTCGCGCGGGTGGTCTGGGGCGGGGTGTCCTTCGCGGCCTCGATCTCGCCGTCGTCGGTGACCCGGTCGACGAGGTCCTTGCGCTGCAGCAGGTCGAACACGCCGCGTCCCCGCCGGATGTCGTGGTAGGCGAGGTCGAGCTGGGCGATGCGGGGGCTGGACAGCCCGAGGTCGCCCCGGCTGCGGTAGCGCTCGATGAGCTTGTGCTTGATCGCCCAGTCGATCTCGCGGTCGATCAGCGAGAGGTCCTGGCGGTCGACCGCGTCGAGCGTGCGGCCCCAGAGCTCGAGCACCCGCTCGCTCACCGGGTCGCTCCCCCGGCGGGCCACGTGCTCGACGGCCCGCTGGTGGTACTCGCGCTGGATGTCGAGGGCGCCCGCCTCGCGCCCGCCGGCGAGTCGCACGGGGCGGCGGCCGGTGAGGTCGTGGCTGATCTCGCGGATGGCGCGGATCGGGTTGTCGAGCGTGAAGTCCCGGAACTGGACGCCCTGCTCGATCATCTCGAGCACCAGGTGCGTGGTGCCGACCTTGAGCAGGGTGGTGACCTCGGACATGTTCGAGTCGCCGACGATCACGTGCAGGCGGCGGTAGCGCTCGGCGTCGGCGTGCGGCTCGTCGCGGGTGTTGATGATGGGGCGGCTGCGCGTGGTGGCGCTGGAGACGCCCTCCCAGATGTGCTCGGCGCGCTGCGAGAGGCAGTACACGGCCCCGCGGGGGGTCTGCAGCACCTTGCCGGCGCCGGCGATCAGCTGGCGGGTGACCAGGAACGGCAGCAGCACGTCGGCGATCCGCGAGAACTCCCCGGAGCGCCCGACGAGGTAGTTCTCGTGGCAGCCGTAGGAGTTGCCGGCCGAGTCGGTGTTGTTCTTGAACAGGAAGATGTCGCCGCCGATGCCCTCGTCGGCCAGGCGGCGCTCGGCGTCGAGCAGCAGGTCCTCGAGGATCCGCTCCCCCGCCTTGTCGTGGGCGACGAGCTGCTCCAGCGAATCGCACTCCGCGGTGGCGTACTCGGGGTGCGAGCCGACGTCGAGGTAGAGCCGCGAGCCGTTGCGGAGGAAGACGTTCGACGAGCGCCCCCACGACACCACCCGGCGGAACAGGTAACGGGCGACCTCGTCGGGGGACAACCGACGCTGACCGTGGAAGGTGCACGTGACACCGAACTCGGTCTCGATGCCGTAGATCCGCCGCTGCATGTACTCCAGCCTAGGCCAGCGAGGGCGATCGTGAGTCCCCTCGACACCAGATGTCGTGCTCCCCCCGTAGGGTCCCGGGACATGCTCCCCCCGCGGCGTGCACGTCGCGCCCAGCTCTTCGTCCGGCGGGGGGTGGGGGCCGGTCTGCGTCGCAGCCGCCGGTCCCTGCGCCCGGTCGGCGCCCTCGACCGCCGGATCACCGAGAGCGTCGGCCGGATGCCGCCGAACTTCCTCGACGACGCCCTGCTGACCCTCACCCGCTCGGCGAACCACAGCGGCCTGTGGTTCGCCGCGGGCTCGGTGCTCGCCGGGCTCGGCACCCGCCGCACCCGCCTCGGGGCCACCCGCGGGGTGATGGCCATCGGGCTGGCGAGCCTCGTCGCGAACGGGGTCCTGAAGCCCCTGTTCCCGCGTCGCCGCCCGGCCGCCGAGCTCCTCCCCCCGTACCGCTCGCTGCCCGACCGGCCCACCTCCTCGTCGTTCCCCTCCGGGCACTCGGCGTCGGCGATGGCCTTCACCGTCGGGGTGGCCCTGGAGAGCCCGCGGGCCGGTCTGGTGCTCGCCCCTCTCGCGGCCACGGTCGCCTACTCCCGCATCCACGTCGGCGTGCACTGGACCAGCGACGTCGCCGTCGGCGCGTCGCTGGGCGCCGCGATCGCCCTCCTGACCACGCGGTGGCTGCCGCGCCGCCCGATCGACGAGGCGATCGCGCGGGCCTGGCTCGACGCGCCGACCCTGGTCGAGGGCGAGGGGCTCTCGATGGTGGTCAACATGGCCTCCGGGCGCCCCGGGGTCGACCCGGCCGAGGAGGTCGCCGAGGCGATGCCGAAGGCCCACCTCGTGCGCCTCGAGCCGGGCGAGGACCTGCTCGAGCGGCTGAAGGAGGCCGCGGGCCACCCCGGCACCCGCGCGCTCGGCGTCGCCGGCGGCGACGGCTCGGTCGCGGCCGCCGCCCGGATCGCCGAGGACCTCGACCTGCCGCTGGCCGTGCTGCCGGCCGGCACCCTCAACCACTTCGGGCGCGACGTCGGGGTGTACGACCTGCAGGAGGTCGTCGACGCCACCGGGGCCGGCGAGGCGGTGGCCGTCGACATCGGCGAGCTCTGCGCCTTCTCGGACTCCACCGGCCGCTCGGAGTGCGACCGGGTCGTGTTCGTCAACACCGCCTCGTTCGGCGGCTACCCCGAGATGGTCCGGCTCCGCGAGAAGTGGCAGGACCGCTGGGGCAAGTGGCCGGCGGCGTCCGCGGCGCTCATCGTGACCCTGGTGCAGGCCAAGCCCATCCGGGTCCGCATCGACGGGGTCGAGACGGCGGTCTGGATGCTCTTCGTGGGCAACGGGCCGTACGCCCCGGCGGGCATGACGCCGTCGTACCGCCCGCGCCTGGACACCGGCGCCCTCGAGGTCCGCTACCTGCGCGCCGACCGGCGGTTCTCGCGGGCCCGTGCCGTGGCCGGCCTGCTCCTGGGCACGCTCGGGCACACCCGCACCTACGTGGAGCACACCGCGAAGTCCCTCGACGTCGAGCTGCTCGAGGGTCCGGTCGAGGTGGCCACGGACGGCGAGGTCCGGGTGTCGGGCGACCGTCTCTGTTTCTCGATCGCCGACCACAAGGTGCCGGTGTACCGGCGCGACGAGACGAAGTGGCCGGAGCGCGCCTCGATCTGGTGAGCCCGGGCCCGACGGAGCGAACGGCACTCTCGCCCATTTAGAAGCAGCGGGAGTGCCGTTCGCTCCGGGTCGGGCAGGGGTCGGCTAGGCGCCCGCGCCGCCGGCGCCCGAGACCTCGTCGCCCGCCCCGGTGTCGCCCGCGTCGTCGGTGCTCGTCGACGCGGCCTCGGGCAGCAGCGCCGCGAGGGCCGCCCCCGTGATCCGGCGGAACGAGCGGCGCGGACGGCGGGAGCGGTCGAGCAGGGCGACCTCGAGCGCGTCGACCCCGAGCGTGCGGTCCTCCGGGACGGTCGACGAGCCGTTCTGCGCCTGCAGGGCCTCCACCGCGATACGCAGGGCGCCGCGGGTGTCGAGACCCTCCTCGTAGGACGACTTCAGCGCCGCGGAGATCGGCTCGGTGGTGCCGCCCATGACCACGAACTGCGGCTCGTCGGAGATCGAGCCGTCGTAGGTGATGCGGAAGAGCTGGTCGGCCTCCGGGGTCTCCCCCACCGACGCCACGCAGAGCTCGATCTCGAACGGCTTCTGCTGCTCGATGAAGCTCGCCCCGAGGATCTGCGCGTAGGCGTTCGCCAGGGCGCGGCCGGAGACGTCGCGGCGGTCGTAGTTGTAGCCCTGCACGTCGGCCCAGCGGATGCCGGCGCGGCGCAGGTTCTCGAACTCGTTGTAGCGGCCGACGGCGCCGAAGCCGAGCTGGTCGTAGATCTCGGAGACCTTGCGCAGCGACTTCGACCGGTTCTCGGCGACGAACAGCACCCCGTCCGCGCCGCTCAGCACCACCACGCTGCGACCCCGGGAGATGCCCTTGCGGGCGAGCTCCGAGCGGTCGCGCATCAGCTGGTCGACCGACGCGTAGAACGGCATGGTCATGGTGGGGAGGCTCCCTTGGGGCGACGAGGTCTCAGGCGACGGGGGTGGGCGGCGGTCAGCCGGTGGTGCGCTCGCGGCGGCCCGCGATGACGGCCTCCGCGACGGGCTGGATCTCGTCCGCGGGCAGCTGCACCGCACCGCCGGCGTCGATCGTGACGACGCTCGGGTAGATGTGGCGCACGGTGTCGGGACCGCCGGTGGCCGAGTCGTCGTCGGCGGCGTCGTAGAGGGCCTCGACGGCGTTGCGCACGGTGGTGGCCCGGTCGGCCGACGTGTCGTGCAGCTTCTTCAGCGACGACTTCGCGAACAGCGAGCCCGAGCCGACGGCCGCGTAGCCCTGGTGCTCCTCGTAGCGCCCGCCGACGACGTCGTAGGACACGATGCGGCCGGCCTTCGCCGGGTCGACCGCGTCGAGGTCGAACCCGACGAACAGCGGCACGTAGGACAGGCCCTGCATGGCGGCGCCGAGGTTCCCGCGGATCATCGAGGCCAGCCGGTTCGACTTGCCGTCGAAGGTCAGCGGGACGCCCTCGAGCTTCTCGTAGTGCTCCAGGTCGACCGCGAACAGCCGGATCGCCTCGACGGCCAGGCCCGCGGTGCCGGCGATCCCGGCCGCGGAGTAGTCGTCGGTGACGTAGACCTTCTGCATGTCGCGCTGGGAGATCAGGTTGCCCATGGTGGCCCGCCGGTCGCCCGCGATCAGGACGCCGCCGTCGAAGGCCGCCGCGACGATCGTCGTGCCGTGCGGCACCCCGGCGAGGCCCTCCGGCGTCAGCGTCCGCCCACCGGTGGTGGGCAGCAGGTCGGGGCGGACCACGGAGAGGAAGTCGACGAACGACGACGTCGCCGCGTCGAAGTAGGCGGCGGGCAGGCCGGGATTGCTCCTCGGTTCCATCGGCGGTGGTCGCTCCTCGATCTCGTGGTTGCCTGCACGTACACACCGACGGCGGACCGGACACTGGTCCCGGCCCGCCGTCGGCGTACTACCGATCCGCCCGCGCCGACGCGCGGAGGGGGAGGACTACTGGCCGCCCTTCTGCACGTACGCGCGCACGAAGTCCTCGGCGTTCTCCTCGAGGACGTCGTCGATCTCGTCGAGGATGCTGTCGGTCTCCTCGCCGAGCTTCTCCCGGCGCTCCTGGCCGGCCGCGGTGGTGTCCTCGCCGCCGTCTCCGTCGTCGCCACCGCCCTGCCGCTGGGTCTGTTCCTGCGCCATGGCTGCCTCCCGGTGCTGAAGGTGTTGCTGGACGCGACCCTACCTGGCGCGGGGCCCGCTCGACGTCGTGAACATCATCCGCGTCGCGTCATCCGCGCGTGAGGGCCTCGACGAGGGCCGTCGCGTTCTCGGCGTTGTCGATCAGCTCCCCCACGTGCCCGCGCGTGCCGCGCAGCGGCTCGAGGGTGGGGATGCGCACGAGCGACTCGCGACCCAGGTCGAAGATCACCGAGTCCCAGGACGCCGCGGCCACCTCGGTGGGGTAGCGCTCGAGGCACCGGCCGCGGAAGTAGGCGCGGGTGTCCTCCGGCGGGGTGGTGACCGCCGCCCGGACCTCGTCCTCGGTGACGAGCCGCTTGATCGACCCGCGGGTGACCAGGCGGTTGTAGAGACCCTTGGCCTGGCGGACGTCGGAGTACTGCAGGTCGATCAGGGAGAGCTTGGGCGAGTCCCACGGCAGGTTGTCGCGGTCGCGGTAGCTCTCGAGCAGCTTCAGCTTGGCCACCCAGTCGAGCCGGTCGGCGCAGCGCATCGGGTCCTGCTCGAGGTCGTCGAGGACCTGGCCCCAGATCTCGAGGGTCTCGCGGGTGACGTCGTCGATGTCGTCGCCCTGGGTGTCCTGCTCGTGCTTCCAGGCCCGCTCGAAGTACTCGCGCTGCATCTCCAGCGCGGTCATCGTCTTGCCGTTCGACAGCTCGAGCGTGGTCTGCAGCGTGGGGTCGTGGCTGATGCGGTGGACCGACCGGACCGGCTCGAGGAGGCGCAGGTCGTCGAACCGGACGCCGTCCTCGATCATCGAGAGCACCAGCGCGGCGGTGCCGACCTTGAGGAAGGTCGAGTACTCCGACAGGTTCGCGTCGCCGATGATCACGTGCAGGCGCCGGTACTTGTCGGCGTCGGCGTGGGGCTCGTCGCGGGTGTTGATGATGCCGCGCTTGAGCGTGGTCTCGAGCCCGACCTCGACCTCGATGTAGTCGGCGCGCTGGGAGAGCTGGTAGCCGGCCTCGTCGCCCGAGGAGCCCAGGCCCACCCGGCCCGCGCCGGTGACGACCTGGCGGGTCACGAAGAACGGGGTCAGGCCGGTGATGATCGAGGGGAACGGGGTCTGGCGGTTGCACAGGTAGTTCTCGTGCGAGCCGTAGGACGCGCCCTTGCCGTCGATGTTGTTCTTGTAGAGCTGGATGCGGCCCGTGCCGGGCACCGTGGCGGCGCGGTCGGCCGCGTCCTCCATGACCCGCTCGCCGGCCTTGTCCCAGATGACCGCGCCGCGGGGCGTGGTGACCTCGGGCGCGGAGAACTCGGGGTGGGCGTGGTCGACGTAGAGCCGCGCGCCGTTGGTGAGGATGACGTTGGCGGCGCCGAGGTCGTCGAGGTCGCCGGTGTCGGGCGGCGGGCCCGCGCTCGGGCCGAGGTCGAAGCCCCGGGCGTCGCGCAGCGGCGACTCCACCTCGTAGTCCCACCGCGCGCGCCGGGCCCGCGGCACGTCGGCCGCGGCGGCGTAGGCGAGGACCACCTGGGTCGAGGTGATGACGGGGTTGGCCGTCGGGTCGCCCGGCACGGAGATGCCGTACTCGATCTCGGTGCCCATGATGCGGCGCGCGGTCATGGGCCCGACCCTAGTTGCCCGCGAGACCCGGCGCCGTGGTCCGGGTGCGCGACCCCCGTCTCCACAGCAGCGTGAAGGCGACCAGCCCGACGACGGTCGCGCAGACCATCGTCAGGCCCATCGGCAGCGCCGTGCGGCCGCCGCCGATCCCCACCAGCGGCGCGGCGAACCCGCCGACGAGGAACTGGGACGTGCCCAGCAGCGCCGAGGCGCTCCCCGCGTGCTCGGGGTGGTCGGCGAGCGTCAGCGTCGTCGCCGCCGGCAGCGCCGTGCCCACCCCGCACACGGTGACGAACAGCCCGACGACGACGCCCCACACCCCCAGCGCGAGCGCGCCGGTGAGCACGGTCGACGAGCCCACCACGGCGATCCCCAGCCCGACGGCGACCATGCGCTGCGGCAGCGCCCGCTCGGCCGCGACGAGTCGGCCGGAGAGCTGCACCGCGCTGACGATGCCCACCGAATTGACCGCGAACACGCCGCTGAACGCCTGCGGCGAGAGCCCGTAGAGGCCCTGCAGCACGAAGGTCGACCCCGAGATGTAGGCGAACATGGCCGCGAACCCGAAGCCGGCCGCGCTGACGCAGGCCAGCACCCGGGTGTCGGCGAGCAGGACCCGGAACGCCGTCGCCGTGGCGCGCAGGCCGCCCGTGGTGCGCTCGGCCCGGGCCAGCGTCTCCGGCACCGCGACGAGCACCCCGACGACGATCACCGCCCCGAGCAGGGCGAGCACGACGAACACCCCGCGCCAGGAGGTCAGCCGGAGCAGCTGCCCGCCGAGCACGGGCGCGACGATCGGCGCCACCCCCGAGACCAGCATCAGCGCCGCGAAGGCCCGCGCGGCCGCCGGACCGGAGTAGAGGTCCCGGACGACGGCCCGGGCCAGCACGATCCCGACCGCGCCGAACAGCCCCTGGCCGAGCCGCAGGGCGACCAGGGACCAGACGTCGGGGGCCGCGGCGCAGGCGGCGGAGAGCACGACGAAGCCCAGCGAGCCCACCAGCATCGGGCGGCGGCGGCCCAGGACGTCCGACAGGGGCCCGGCCACGAGCTGGCCGACCGCGAGCCCCACCACGCACGCGGTCAGCGTCAGCGCCACCAGCGACGCCGACGCCCCGAGGTCGGCCGTGATCGTGGGCAGCGCCGGCAGGTACGTGTCGATCGACAGGGGCGCGACGGCCGTGAGCGACCCCAGGACGGCGGTGCGGCCGAGCTCGCCGCGCCGCCTCACCGGGAGGCGGGCAACGCGGCCGGACCCGCCTCGTCGTCGGGAAGGTCCTCGAACTCGGCCTCGTCGGGGTCGACCGACAGCCAGCGCAGCAGGTGCTCGTGGATCCGCGGGTCGTTGAGCAGGTGGAAGTGGTGCGACGACGGGATGGTCTCGACGTCGGTGAGCGCGCCGCGGGCCGAGTCGACCGGCACCAGCAGGTCGCCGAGGATGTTCGCGAGCGGGTGGTGCTCGCTCGCGGTGAGACAGGCCGCGACCCCGTGGTGGGTCGACGTGGCGAGCAGCGGGACGTCGGTGTCGGCCACCCCGGCGACGAGGTCGCGGATGCCGGCCGAGCGGCGGTCGAGGAACTCGCCCCAGGTCCGGGAGTTGGCGTAGCGCGCGAGCCGCGAGGCGAGCTGGTCGACCCGGTGGGCCAGCGGGGCCCCGGAGTGCGGCGACCCGAGGTAGACCATGCGGCGCACCGCGTGCACCCACGGCTCCCCCGCGACGACGGCCGCGTGACAGGCGTGGCGCAGGACCAGCCCGCCCATGGAGTGCCCGACGAGGTCGAGCCGCTCGATCGGCACCGGCCACCGCTCGGTCACCTCGGCGAGCAGCACCGAGAGCGCCGCGCCGTTGTGGGCGATGCGCATGCCGGTGTTGTAGCGCAGCAGCAGCGGGACGGCGCCGACCGAGGACGCGATGCGCTCGGCGTAGCCCTCCCCCGCGCTCTCCTCCGCGGCGAGCCGCCAGGCGTGCTCGGTCTCCCCCAGCCCGTGGACGAAGAGCACGACGTGGGAGAGGTCGCGCTCGGGGTGGTCGGCGACGGTCTCGGCGATCGCGTCGAGCGACAGCTCGCCGTGCGGGTCGTCCCCGACGGTGGAGGTGTAGAGCGCCATCGGCACCGCGAGGTCGTTGCCGAGGGCCACCATGTGGTCGCCGACGAGCCCGTTGACCGCCCCGGTGAGCACCGCGCCGCCCGGGCGCGAGGTGATCGGCGTCCAGTCGCCGCGCCCCGACGCCGTCCGGTACACCTCGGCGGCGAGCCCGACGCCCTGGCCGGCCGCGTGTCCGATCCCGCGCACCGCCCGGTAGACGCCGCCGCTGATGCCGTCGTGCAGGAGCTGCGCGGGCCGCGAGGCGCGGCCCAGGCCGACGCGGCGCAACGCCCCGAACATCGCGTTCGAGATCGCGAGGTGGGTGCCCTCGACGGGGCGGGACACGATGTCGACGGCCTCGGACGCGACTCCGGCCGCCCCCCGGACCTCGTTGCGAGGTGCGGGGAGCGGCCGGCGTCGCTGGTCGGTCATGCGATCGACGGTACCCGGTACTACAGGTACTGGCCCGTGTTGGACGCGGTGTCGATCTCCTTGCCCTGCGTCGAGCCCTTCCCGGTGACGAGGGTGCGGATGTAGACGATCCGCTCCCCCTTCTTGCCCGAGATGCGGGCCCAGTCGTCGGGGTTGGTCGTGTTCGGCAGGTCCTCGGACTCGGCGAACTCGTCCACCACGGCGTCGAGCAGGTGCTGCACCCGCAGACCCGACTGCTTGGTCTCCAGGTGCGACTTGATGGCCGACTTCTTGGCCCGCCCCACGATGTTCTCGATCACCGCGCCGGAGTTGAAGTCCTTGAAGTACAGGACCTCCTTGTCCCCGTTGGCGTAGGTGACCTCGAGGAAGCGGTTGTCGTCGGTCTCCTCGTACATGCGCTCGACGACCCGTTCGATCATGCCGTCGAGGCACGCCTTGCGGTTGCCGCCGAACTCGGCGAGGTCCTCCTCGTGGACCGGCAGGCCCTCGATGAGGTACTTGCCGAAGATGTCGATGGCCGACTCGGCGTCGGGCCGCTCGATCTTGATCTTCACGTCGAGCCGGCCCGGCCGCAGGATGGCCGGGTCGATCATGTCCTCGCGGTTCGAGGCGCCGATGACGATGACGTTCTCGAGCCCCTCGACGCCGTCGATCTCGCTGAGCAGCTGCGGGACGATCGTCGTCTCGACGTCGCTCGACACGCCGGACCCGCGGGTGCGGAAGATCGAGTCCATCTCGTCGAAGAACACGATCACCGGCGTGCCCTCGGACGCCTTCTCGCGCGCCCGCTGGAAGATCATCCGGATGTGCCGCTCGGTCTCGCCGACGAACTTGTTGAGCAGCTCCGGGCCCTTGATGTTGAGGAAGTGCGCCTTGACGTCGCGGCTGTCCTCACCGCGGGTCTCGGCGACCTTCTTCGCCAGCGAGTTCGCCACCGCCTTGGCGATGAGCGTCTTGCCGCAGCCGGGCGGGCCGTAGAGCAGGACGCCCTTCGGCGGGCGGAGCTGGTAGGTACGGAACAGCTCCGCGTGCAGGAACGGCAGCTCCACCGCGTCGCGGATGGAGTCGATCTGCCGCGACAGACCGCCGATGTCGGTGTAGTCGACGTCGGGGATCTCCTCGAGGACGAGCTCCTCGACCTCCGCCTTCGGCACCTTCTCGTAGGCGTAGCCCACCTTGGAGTCGATCATCAGCGAGTCGCCCGGCTTGAGCTCCGGGGCGTTCTCGTCGAGCAGCGAGTCGGCCAGGTGGACGACCCTCTCCTCGTCGGCGTGCCCGATGATCAGCGCCCGGTTGCGGGTGCCGTCCTCGTCGGTGAGCACCTCGCGCAGCGAGCAGACCTCGCCGATGCGCTCGTAGCCACCGGCCTCGACGACCGTCAGTGCCTCGTTGAGACGCACCGACTGGCCGCGCGTGATCTCGGCGGCCTCGACGGCCGGCGACACCGCGACCCGCATGCGGCGGCCCGAGGTGAACACGTCGACGGTCTGGTCGTCGTGCAGGGTCAGGAAGACGCCGTAGCTCGACGGCGGTTGCGCGAGCCGGTCGACCTCCTCGCGGAGCGCGACGAGCTGGGCCCGCGCTTCCTTGAGGGTGTCCGTGAGTTTGTCGTTGCGCTCGCTCAGTTGGGACACCCGCGCCGCCGAGTCCGCGAGCCGCTGCTCGAGGATCCGGGTGTGGCGCGGGGACTCGGTCAGCTTCCGACGCAGCAGGGCGACCTCTTCTTCGAGGAATCGCACCTGAGCGGCCATGTCGGCCGCACCGCGTTCGCGGCCCTGGTCGGATCGGCCCCTGGGGTCGTCGTTCATCGTCACGGCGCCCTCCTCCCGCTACTCCGTGGAGCAACCGTACCCGGGATCACGGGTGTCCGTGGAGTAGCGAGCCGGTGACGGACTTCTCGCGCCGCCCCCTTGCGTTCCTCACGCAGCGTGGTTCTGACGTGTTCAGACGACCCGGTCAGCCGCGGCTGGGGCGCCGCTGCTGCCGCGGCGGGACGACCCCGTCGGCCAGCCTCCGCGCCACCACGAGGAAGGCGGTGTGGGCGATCATCCGGTGCTCCGGACGCACGGCCAGCCCGACGCTGTGCCAGGGCCTGACCAGCGATTCCCACGCCTGGGGCTCGGTCCAGCTCTCCTGGTCGCGCAGCGCCTCGGTGAGCGTCGAGAGCTGCGTCGTGGTGGCCACGTAGCCCACCAGGACCCCGCCCGGGACCAGGACGTGTCGGACGGCCTCGAGCACCTCCCACGGTGACAGCATGTCGAGCACCACCCGGTCGAAGGAGCCCGTCGGAAATTCCGTGGCGGCCTCCTGGACGTCTCCCAGACGGAGCGACCAGTTGGAGGGGTGCTCGCCGAGGAACCGGACCACGTTCCGCTCGGCGTGGTCGATGTGGTCGTCCCGGATCTCGTAGCTGGTCACCGACCCGGTGGGCCCGACGGCGCGCAGCAGGCTGCACGTCAGCGCCCCCGACCCGGCCCCCGCCTCGAGCACGTTCGCCCCCGGGAACACGTCGCCCCACATGACGATCTGCGCGGCGTCCTTCGGGTAGATCACCTGCGCGCCGCGGGGCATGGCGAGCACGTAGTCGGGCAGCAGCGGGCGGAGCGCGAGGTAGGGCGTGTTCGCCGCGGAGTGCACGACGCTGCCCTCGGGAGCGCCGATCAGCTTGTCGTGCGCGATCGCGCCGCGGTGGGTGTGGTAGCTCTGCCCCGGCTCGAGGACGAGGCTGAAGTGGCGGCCCTTGGGGTCGGTGAGCTGCACCCGGTCCCCGGGCAGGAAGGGCCCGCTGCGGGCGGGGCCGCGCAGTCCGTCGGCCGGCTCGGGCTCCGGTCCGTCGGGCTCCGGCGGGGCGGCCGCCTGGTCGGTCCGGTCGGGCGTGGGGCCCTCGTCGAGGGCCGCCGGGGACGGCTCCCGGCCCGACGTCGCCGCGTCGGGGAGCTCACCGTCGGTCGCCTCGTCCTGCACGGCGGGCCAGCCTAGGCGTCGGCCCGTGGCGGCCCGGCGCCCCACCCTCCGGGCGGCCCTCTGTTGACACATGATCAACTTTTCAGTGGCGACACGCGCAAGATCTGATGCGACTCGCCGCCGAAGTTCAGACGCTGCCCGACCGGCTCTGCGTGGCGAGCGCGTCCTCGACGTTGCGGACGAACTGCTGGGGATCCTCCCGGAGCTCGAACCAGTTCGTGCGGATGACGATCCAGCCGCCGAGCACCAGCGCGTTCTGCCGGCGGGCGTCCCGGAGGAAGGCGCGCAGGCCCCGGTGGTAGGCCCAGCCGTCGATCTCCACGAGCACCTTCTGCTCGACGAACGCGACGTCGAGCACGGCGCGGCCGAACCCGGGCAGCCACACCTCGTGGTCGGCGTGCCAGCCGCTCAGTCCCGCCGTCGTCAGACGCCGGTGCGCCGATCGTTCGGCCTCCGAGCGGGCCCCGCCGCCCGCGAGGACCAGCAGCTCGAAGGCGAGTACGGCCCCGTAGCGACCTGCGGTCCTCCGGTGGACCGTGCGCATCGCCTCGAGGTCGACCCCGGCCTGGAGCGCCTGGTCCATCAGCCGTGCGCCGAGCAGCAGCCCCAGGGACGCGGCGGCAGCCAGGACGGTGGCCGGCTTCTTGGTGACGGCGATCCCGTCGACCACCACCCGGTCGGTCGGCGGGACGTCACGACGGATCAGCCGGACCCCGTCGCGGGGTCGGGGTTGCGCCCGGTGGGCCACCGACACCTCGACCTCGGCAGGCGCGACGTCGGTGAGGCGCCACCAGTAGGCGGCCGATCGCCCCACGAGGGTCGCCTGGTCCCCGTAGGACAGCATGGCCGCCCGGATGCGGGATCGCGGCGTGACGGGGTGGTCGGTCGCCCGCAGGACCCCGTGCAGGTCGCGGCTCCACTCCCCCTTCTTCACCCGTGCGGCGATCTGCGCGCGGGAGAAGCCCGCCTCCTTGACCTGCCCCACGCCCAGCACGCCGTCCTGGGTGCGGAGCAGGGCTCGTATCCGGTCGTCCCGGTTCGCGTGTGCCATGTCCGGTCGGACGTGGCCCGGGCGCCGTCGGATCCCACGCGGAGGTCGCGGCTCGGACTTCGGCGGCGAGTCGCATCAGATCTTGCGCGTGTCGCCACCGAGAAGTCGATCATGCTCTCGGGACGCGGGCGGGAGATGCTCGGACAGGACCGTGACTGTCGGGGGTCCGTCGTAGCGTCCCCGACATGATCGAGACGGCAACCCCCGCGGTGACGGTCCCGGCGCCCCGCCGACCCGACGAGCGCCCGCGCCGCCGGCCCGCGCTCTCCCCGTCCCGCGCGGGGGACTTCAAGCAGTGCCCGCTGCTCTACCGCTTCCGCGTGGTCGACCGGCTGCCCGAGACGCGCACGGCCGCCCAGCTGCGCGGGATCGTGGTGCACGCGGTGCTGGAGCGCCTGTTCGGGCTCGACCCTCCCGAGCGGGTCCCGGAGCGGGCGCACGCCCTGCTGGCCGAGGTGCTGGGCGAGCTGGCCCCGGAGGACCGGGAGCTGCTCGGCGAGGACCACGGGGCGGGGCGGCTCGTCGACGCCTACTTCGCCATGGAGGACCCGCGGCGCCTGCAGCCGGAGGCCTGCGAGGTGTTCCTCGAGGCCGACCTGGGCTCGGGCGTCGGGCTCCGTGGCTACGTCGACCGGCTCGACGTGTCCCCGGCGGGCGACGTCCGGATCGTCGACTACAAGACCGGATCGGCCCCACGCGAGGTGTTCGAGGCGCGGGCGCTGTTCCAGCTCAAGTTCTACGCGCTGGTGCTGCTGCGCAGTCGCGGCGTGCTCCCCCGCCAGCTGCGGCTCATGTACCTCGCCGACGGCCAGAGCCTCACCCACTCCCCCGGCCGCGACGAGCTCGAGCGCTTCGCCCGCACCCTCACGGCGCTGTGGGAGGCCGTGCTGCGGGCGGCGCCCACCGGCGACTTCCGGCCCAACCCGGGGCGGATGTGCGGCTGGTGCTCCCACCAGGCGCTGTGCCCGGCGTTCGGCGGCGTGCCGCCGGAGTACCCCGGGTGGCCCGACGATCACGACGCGGCCGTCCCGGGAGAGACTGCGGCACCATGAGCGTCCCCGAGCCGTACTTCACGCTCCTCGACGACGACCGTCCCGAGGGCACGCGCGTGCACGCGTCCAGCTCCACCACCGGGCCGTGGTTCGCCGACGCGCAGCACATGGGGCCGCCGAGCGCGCTGCTCGTGCGGGCCCTGGAACGGCGCTCGGGGCGCGACGACGTCCGCCTGGCCCGGCTCACCGTGGAGGTGCTCGGGCGGGTCCCGGCGGGCGAGCTGACGGTGCGGGCCGAGGTCGTCCGGCCGGGCCGCACCATCGAGCTCGTGTCCGCGGAGCTCTCGGCGCCCGACAACTCGGGCGGGCTGCGGGCGGTCGCCCGGGCGTACGGCTGGTTCCACGGCGTCGGCGACACCGCCGAGGTGGTCACGGTGCCGGGGAGCGCGATGCCGGCGATGCCCGGGCCCGACGAGGGCGAGACCCGCGCCATCCCCGAGGGCTGGCTGCCGGGCTACCTGACGTCGGTCGACTGGCGCTGGATCTCGGGCGCGCTCGACGAGTCGGGCCCCGGCCGGGCGTGGGGCCGCGTGATCGGCGAGATCGTTGCGGGCGAGGAGCCCTCGCCCGCCCAGCGGCTGGCCGCGGTCGCCGACTCCACCAACGGCGTCGCGAGCCGGCTCGACCTCACGCGCTGGCTGTTCGTCAACACCGACCTGACATTGCACCTGCACCGGGCGCCGCAGGGCGAGTGGACCGGGCTCGACGCCGACAGCGTCATCGGGCCCGAGGGCACCGGGACGTCCTACTCGGTGCTCCACGACGAGCACGGCCCGGTGGGGCGGGCCGCGCAGGCCCTCACGGTGCGCCCCCGCTGAGCCGGGGACGCACCGCGCGCAGCAAGCAGGCCCTCAGCGACCGACCGCGCCCATCCGGGCGACCGCCGGGTCGGACGACGACGGCGACTCGGCCGGCGGCGCCGACGCCCCGGGCAGGCTGCTCACGCCGCCAGTCCCGGGCAGGACGGCCCGGCACGACTGCAGCGAGGAGGTGACGATGCCGGTGCAGCCGAGGTCGGCCAGCTCGTCCATGACGTCGTTGACGCGGCTGCGGCGCACCATCGAGCGCACCGCGACCCAGCCGTCGAGGTTGAGCGGCGCCACGGTCGGTGACTGCACGCCCGGGGTGATCTGGACGGCGTCGTCCTGCACCGACATGGGGCAGTCGTAGTCGAGCATCACGTACTGGCGCGCGAACACGACGCCGCGCAGCCGCTCGACGAAGCGGTACTTGGCCTTGGTGATCTCGGGGATGTCGGGCTGCTGGTCGAACTTCGCGTTGCGGTCGACGATCACGGCCTCGGACTCGAGGATCGCGTCGCCGATCGGCTCGAGCCCGTGCTGGGCGAGCGTGCGGCCCGTCGACACCACGTCGGCGATGGCGTCGGCCACCTCGAGCTCGATCGACACCTCCACCGCGCCGTCGAGCCGGATCACGTCCTTGGCCGAGATGCGCTGCTGGGCCAGGTTCGCGCGCACGAGCCGCGGGAACGACGTGGCGATCCGCTTGCCGGCGAGGTCCTGCACCGTCCAGTGCTTCGCGATCGGGGCGGCGTAGCGGAACTGCGAGTTGCCGAAGCCGAGCTTGAGGACCTCGTTGACCGAGGCCGACGACTCCTCGGTGAGGTCGTGCCCGGTGATCCCGAGGTGCAGCTGGCCCTCGGAGACGTACGTCGCGATGTCCTTCGGGCGCAGGTAGAAGAACTGGACCCCGTTGGCGCGGTCGTGCAGGGACAGGTCACGGTTGTCGGACCGTTGCCGGTATCCGGCGTCGCGCAGCATGCGGGACGCCTCCTCGGCCAGGGATCCCTTGTTGGGGACGGCGACGCGGAGCATGGCTCTCTCCAGGAGGGCGCCTTCGACAGGCGCCCGAGGTCAACGGGTCAGAGGTACTTGTACACGTCCTCAAGCGTGAGGCCACGCCCGAGCATGATCACCTGGGTGCGGTAGAGGAGCTGGGAGATCTCCTCGGCGAGCTTGTCGTCGGTCTCGTGCTCGGCGGCCAACCACACCTCACCCGCCTCCTCCAGCACCTTCTTGCCCTGGGCGTGGACCCCGGCGTCCAACGCGGACACCGTCCCGGAACCCTCGGGGCGGTCGCGGGCCTTGGTACTGAGCTCCTCGAAGAGCCCGTCGAACGTCTTCACGTTCACCGATGTTGGCACCTCCCGCACACCTTGTGGGGATGGACGCCACCTACTGCTCCGAATGGTCCAGTTCGATCGGCGGGCGTGCGTGACGAGTGCGCGGGCCGATCAGCTGAACGACTCATTCCACGCTCGTCGGATGGAGCAGTCGGAGATCGCCCAGCGTGAACCCGACGAGGGTGTCGCGGAAGTACCGCCGCTCCCCCGCCGCGACGTCCGGTCCCGCCGGCACGACGAGCACCGTCGCCCCGGCCGCCGCGGCGGAGGCCGTCCCGGTGGGCGAGTCCTCCACCGCCACGCACGCCGACGGGTCGACGCCGAGCAGCTCGCAGGCCCGCCGGTACGGGGCCGGGTCGGGCTTGGTGGCCGACACCTCGTCGCCGCACACCGTCACGTCGAACCACTCGCGGCCGATCGAGTCGAGCGCGACCTCGGTCAGCTCCCGGTAGGTGCTGGTGACCAGCGCGGTCGCGACCCCGGCGGCGCGCACCGTCGCCAGGGCCTCCCGGGCCCCGGGACGCCACGGCAGGCCGCGCGAGAACACCTCGTGGGTGCGGTCGAGCAGCCACCGCCCCGCCGAGGTGACCGCCGCGTCGTCGTCGGGAAGGCCGACCTCGCGCAGGACCGTCGAGGCGGTCCGGCGCAGGCTCGACCCCGTCAGTTCCTCGCGGGTCGCGGCCGACAGCTCGCCGCCCAGGTGGGCGGCGAGCTGGGCCATGGAGATCGACCAGAGCCCCTCCGAGTCGACCAGCGTGCCGTCCATGTCCCACAGGACGGCGGCGACCTCAGAGGTCACGATTGTCAGGCATTGAAGTACTTGGCCTCCGGGTGGTGGACCACCAGCGCGTCGGTCGACTGCTCCGGGTGCAGCTGGTCCTCCTCGGACAGCTCGACCCCGATGCGGCTCGGGTCGAGCAGCGCGACGACCTTGGCGCGGTCCTCGACGTTCGGGCACGCGCCGTAGCCCAGCGAGTAGCGGGCACCGCGGTAGCCGAGCTTGAAGAACTCGTGCACGTCGGCCGGGTCCTGGTCGGCCATCGTCGAGCCGTCGGCGAACGTCAGCTCCTCGCGGACCCGGCGGTGCCAGTACTCGGCGAGCGCCTCGGTGAGCTGCACGCCGAGGCCGTGGACCTCGAGGTAGTCGCGGTAGGAGTTCTGCGCGAACAGCTCGTTCGCGAAGTCGGCGATCGGCTGCCCCATGGTCACGAGGTTCATCGGCATGACGTCGACGCTGCCGAGCTCGGTGGCCTCCTCCCGCGTGCGGAAGAAGTCGGCCAGGCACAGACGCCGGTCGCGCTTCTGGCGCGGGAACGAGAAGCGGTAGAGCTCCTCGGCCTCGGGCTTGGCCTCGTCGAGCACGACGACGTCCTGGCCCTCGGAGACCACCGGGAAGTACCCGGCGACGACCGCGGCGTGCGCGAGGATGCCCTCGGACTGCAGCCGGTCGAGCCAGTAGCGCATGCGCGGCCGGCCCTCGGTCTCGACGAGCTCCTCGTAGGAGGGTCCGTCGCCACCCTTGGAGCCGCGCAGGCCCCACTGCCCGAAGAAGGTGGCGCGCTCGTCGAGCAGGCCGGCGAAGTCCTTGAGCCGGATGCCGCGGACCACGCGGGTGCCCCAGAACGGGGGCTGCGGGACCTCGATGCGCCGGGCGACCTCGGAGACGACGTCGCCGTCGTCCTCGGGCTCGCCGGCGGCCGCCGCGGCCTCGGCCTCGCGCTTGGCCTGGATGCGCTGCGAGCGCTCGCGGCGCTCCTTGCGCTCGGCCATCTTGGCCGCCTCGGCGTCGGTGCGCTCGGTGTCGCCCGACATCACCGTGTCCATGAGGCGCAGGCCCTCGAAGGCGTCCTTCGCGTAGCGGACGTCGCCCTCGAACATCTCGCCGAGGTCGTTCTCGACGTAGGACCGCGTCAGCGCCGCCCCGCCGAGCAGCACCGGGTACTTCTTCGCGACCCCGCGGTCGTTCATCTCCTGCAGGTTGTCCTTCATGACCACGGTGGACTTCACCAGCAGCCCGGACATCCCGATGGCGTCGACCTTGTTCTCCTCGGCCGCCTCGAGAATGGCGTTGATCGGCTGCTTGATGCCGATGTTGACCACGTCGTAGCCGTTGTTCGACAGGATGATGTCGACGAGGTTCTTGCCGATGTCGTGGACGTCGCCCTTGACGGTGGCCAGCAGGATCTTGCCCTTGCCACCGCTGTCGTCGGCCTCCATGAACTGCTCGAGGTGGGCCACGGAGGCCTTCATGACCTCGGCGCTCGCGAGCACGAACGGCAGCTGCATCTTGCCGGCACCGAACAGCTCGCCGACGGTCTTCATGCCGGCCAGCAGCGTCTCGTTGATGATCTCGAGCGGGTCCTTCTCCTCCATGCCCGCGTCGAGGTCGGCCTCGAGACCGTTGCGGTCGCCGTCGACGATGCGCCGCTCGAGGCGGTCGAACAGCGGCAGCGCGGCGAGCTCCTCGGCCCGGGCGTCCTTGGCCGACGAGGCCGAGACCCCCTCGAAGATGCCCATGAAGTACTGCAGCGGGTCGGGGGTGTTGCGCTCCTCGTGCCGCCGGTCGTAGACCAGGTCGAGGGCGGCGTCGCGGGCGTCGTCGTCGATCTGCGACATCGGCAGGATCTTCGAGGCGTTGAGGATCGCGGAGTCGAGACCGGCCTCGATGCACTCGTGCAGGAACACCGAGTTGAGGACCTGGCGCGCCGCCGGGTTGAGGCCGAAGGAGATGTTCGACAGCCCGAGGGTGGTCTGGACCTGCGGGTAGCGCTCCTTGAGCTGCCGGATCGCGTTGATCGTCTCGATGCCGTCCTTGCGGACCTCCTCCTGACCGGTGGAGATCGGGAAGGTGAGGCAGTCGATGATGATGTCCTCGACCCGCATGCCCCAGTTCTCGGTGAGGTCCTCGATGAGCCGGAAGGCGACGCGCGTCTTCCACTCCGCGGTGCGGGCCTGGCCCTCCTCGTCGATGCACAGGCCGATGACCGCGGCGCCGTGCTCCTTGGCGATCGTCATGATCTTCTGGAACCGCGAGTCGGGCCCGTCGCCGTCCTCGTAGTTCACCGAGTTGACCGCCGAGCGGCCGCCGAGCTGCTCGAGGCCGGTCCGCAGGACGTCGGGCTCGGTGGAGTCGAGCACCACGGGGAGCGTCGAGGCCGTCGACACGTCGTGGGAGAGGCGGTCCATGTCGGCCTCGCCGTCGCGCCCGACGTAGTCGATGCAGAGGTCCATGAAGTGCGCGCCCTCGCGGGTCTGCGCCTTCGCGATGTCGACGCAGCGCTCGTAGTCGTCCTCGACCATCGCCTCGCGGAACGCCTTCGAGCCGTTGGCGTTGGAGCGCTCGCCGATCATCAGCAGGCCGGTCTCCTGGCGGAACGGCACGGCCTGGTACATCGAGGCGAGGCCCGGCTCGGGCGTCGGGGTGCGCGGCGTGGGCGTGAGGTCGCGGCACTTCTCGGCCAGGGCCCGGATGTGCTCGTTGGTGGTGCCGCAGCAGCCGCCGACGAGCTGCAGCCCGTAGTCGGTGATGAACGAGGCGCAGTAGTCGGCCAGCTCGTCGGGCTGCAGGGGGTACTCGGGGCCGTTCTTGCCGAGGACGGGCAGGCCGGCGTTCGGCATGACGGTGACCGGGATGCGGCTCTGGCGGCTCAGCGCGCGCAGGTGCTCGCTCATCTCGGCCGGGCCGGTGGCGCAGTTGAGGCCGATGCCGTCGATGCCGAGCGGCTCCAGCGCGGTGAGCGCCGCGGTGATCTCCGAACCGACGAGCATGGTGCCGGTGAGCTCGACCGTGACGTGGCAGATGACGGGGATCCGGCGGCCGTACTGCTCCATCGCGCGGTAGGCGCCGAGGATCGCGGACTTGGCCTGCAGCAGGTCCTGGCAGGTCTCGACGAGGATCGCGTCGGCCCCGCCCTCGAGCTGGCCGAGCACCGAGTCGACGTAGGCGTCGCGCAGCTTCGCGAAGGGCGCGTGGCCGAGCGTCGGGAGCTTGGTGCCGGGGCCGTTCGAGCCGAAGACGAACCGCGGGCGCTCGGCGGTCGCGTACTCGTCGGCCGCCTCGCGGGCGATCCGCGTGCCCGCCAGCGAGAGCTCGTAGATGCGCTCGGGGATGTCGTACTCGTTGAGGTTCGGCCAGTTGGTGCCGAAGGTGTTCGACTCGATGACGTCGGCGCCGGCCTCGAGGTGGCCGAGGTGGACCTGCTTGACGGCGTCGGGCCGGGAGACGTTGAGGATCTCGTTGCAACCCTCGAGGTCCTGGAAGTCCTCGAGCGACAGATCCTGGTCCTGCAGGGCGGTGCCCATGGCACCGTCACCGATGAGGACACGCTCGTGGAGTGCGGTCAGGAAGGAAGACTCACTCTCGGTTGCCATCACGCGATCGTAACGTGACGAGCGGGTCAACCAGTTCCGCTGCGAGCCTCATCACGACCCGTAAGCTGGGCCGGTGTCCGCTTCCGACGACGCCGAATTCCCCCCGCGAGTGCTGTCCGACCCGGTCATGCTGTGTGCGTTCGAGGGTTGGAACGACGCCGGTGACGCGTCCAGCACGGCGGTCGAACACCTGGCCCTGAACTGGGATGCGACCGAACTGGGTGCGATCGACCCCGAGGACTACTACGATTTCCAGGTCTCGCGGCCGACCGTCCGTCTCGTCGACGGCATCAGCCGGGCGATCGACTGGCCCACCACGCGCTTCACGCACTGCCGCCCGCCGGGGTCCGAGCGCGACCTGATCCTCGTGCGCGGCATCGAGCCGAACATGCGGTGGCGCTCGTTCGTCGCCGAGATCGTCGCCAAGGCCGAGGAGCTCGGTGTCACCACCGTGATCACCCTCGGTGCGCTGCTCGCCGACACCCCCCACACCCGCCCCGTGCCGGTGACCGGCTCGTCGTTCGACAAGGAGTCGGCGGCCCGCTACGGCCTCTCGAGCTCCCGCTACCAGGGGCCCACCGGGATCACCGGGGTCCTCAACGACGCGTGCGTGCAGGCCGGGATCCCCGCGATCTCGTTCTGGGCGGCCGTCCCGCACTACGTGTCCCAGCCGCCGGCGCCGAAGGCGACGATCGCCCTGCTCCAGCGCGTCGAGGAGGTCCTCGACGTCGAGGTCCCGCTCGGCGGGCTGCCCGACCAGGCCGAGAAGTGGGAGCGCACCGTCTCGGAGATGGCCGACGAGGACGACGAGGTGCGCGAGTACGTCAAGGCCCTCGAGGAGGCCGGCGACGCCGAGACCGAGCTCAAGGAGGCCTCGGGCGACGAGATCGCGGCCGACTTCGAGCGCTACCTGCGCCGTCGCGACCCGGGCGGCGGGCCCGACGTCGCGGGCGGGCCGAACCTCGGCGGTCCCTGGGAGCGCTGAGCCCGCCCGTACTGCCGGCGATTGTGACGCTGAGCGTCAGCATGGCCGCAGTGCGGACACCTCAGCGGAGCGTGCGGGCCGCGTCCAGGTCGAGGGTCGGGCCGCGCGGCAGGAGCCCGACGACGCTGCGGGGCGCCGGCCGCGGGGTGCCCAGCCCGAGGGCGGCCGCGGCCCGCTCCCCCGCCACCGGGAACAGCCGCCCCACGGGGTCGACGACGACGCCGCGGGCCGGGTCGACCGGCTCGCCGGGCCCCACGGGCACCACGTAGGCGCCCGCCCCGGCCACCCGCACCGCGTCGACGGCCGTCTGCCCGGCGGGCCCCGGGGTGGGGAGGACCGGGGAGGGCAGGGCGTCGGCGACGGTGACCGCGCTCCCCCGCGCGGCCGCCGGGTCGGGGGCGCTGCAGACCACCGGGGCCTCCGCCACCCCGAGGGCGCGGGGGAAGGCCCGGGGGTAGGCGGCCAGGTCGACGCCGAGGGCCCGCGGGACCCGGCCGAGCGCGGCGGCGCCCACGTCGGTGATCTCCGGTCCGGCGCCCGCGACCGGGGCGGCGAAACGCACGAGCTGGGCGACCACGTCGGGCACCTCCTGCACGCCGCGGTCGAGGACGACGAGGAAGCGGTCGGCCCCGGCGCGCGCCACCGCGCCCACCGGCAGCCCGAGCGTGCGCGTCGCGGGGTCGGAGGGGACCGCCCCCGCGCCGGGGATCACCGGCGGGACGAGCGGCGCCCCCACCGGGAGGGTCCCGAGCAGGGCCGGGCCGGCCGGACGGGCCGGGGCACCCGCGATCCCGAGGGCCCGCACCACCGCGCCCTGCGCGGGGTCGACCGCCGCCCGCCGGCCCTCCGCGACGAGCCAGGTGGCGCCGTCCCCGCCGCGCAGCAGCACGGCCTCGTCGGGACCCAGCGGCCGGCCCAGTGCCGGGTAGCCGCCGAGCACCGCGGCCGGGACGACGCCCGGGCGCTGCGGGGACTCGCCGTCGCACACCGCCCAGACGTCGGGGACCGGCGCGGTCCGCGTGTCGGGCAGCGTCGAGGGGCCGCCCGCGAGCCCGGCGGGCATGGTGCGCGGGGCGGCGGCGAGGGCGTCGTCGCGCACGGGTGTGGGGTCGGCGGGCGCCCGCCCGGCCGCGGCGTCGGCCCGCTCCGGGTCGACCCCGGCCGCGAGGAGCCGGGCGGAGGCGAGGTCGGTGGTGGGGATCAGGCGGTCGGGGTCGCGGGCCACGACGTAGAGCGCCCCGCTCGGCGTCCCGCGCACGACCGTCGCGGCCCGCCAGTCCGTGTCGCCGCGCACCAGCCCGACGC
>NZ_JBHSIV010000018.1:34753-109794 GCF_042653685.1 Actinomycetospora atypica
CGGCCGCGGCCCCGACGGCCAGCCCGCCGAGGACCGCGCCCGCCACCAGGGCCCGGCGGCGGGTCCGCTCGGGGTCGCGCTCGGGGAGCGGGTCGCGGCCCACGAGCGAGCCCTCGAGGCGACGGGTCGCGGTGCGGCGGGCGTGGACCTCCGCGGGCGTCGGCGGCGCGCCGCGCCCGGTGCCCACCGCGTCGGCACGCACCGGGCCCCCTCGCTACTCGGCGACCGCGTGCGCGCGGAGGTCGGCGAGGTCGATCCACTCCAGCGAGCGCGCGTGCGAGGCCTCGAGGACCACCGGCGGCGCCACGCCGCCGTCGAGGGCCTCCTTCCAGCGGCTGGCGCACAGGCACCAGCGGTCGCCGGGCGTGAGGCCGGGAAACTGCGTGTCGGATCGGGTCAGGTCGTTGCCGCGGGCCGCGGAGAACTCCAGGAACTCCGCCGTGACGCGGGCGCACACGGTGTGGACCCCGGCATCGTCGGGACCGGTCTCGCAGCAGCCGTCGCGGTAGAACCCGGTGACCGGGTCGTGTCCGCAGTCGCTGAGCTCGCCGCCGAGCACGTTGCGTGCCATGCCTGTCCTCCTGATCGGTGGGGTGTGCTGCCCGGGGCTCCCCGGGTCAGCGCAGGGCCACACCGAGCAGCGCGTCGACGGCGTCGGCCGCGCGCGACCCGCCGTCGGGCACCGTGGCCGACGGCCGGCGCAGGGCCTCGTCGGCCCAGGCGTCGACGGCGGCGAGCGCGCCGGGGCTGTCGAGGTCGTCGGCGAGGTGGAGCCGGACCTTCTCGACGAGGTCGGTGGGGTCGGGGGTGTCGCGCAGGGCCACGGCCTCGCGCCAGCGGTGCAACCGCGCCTGCCCCGTCGTCAGGAGCTCGGCGGTCCAGGACCGGTCGGTGCGCCAGTGCCCCGAGAGCAGCGCCAGGCGGACCGCCATCGAGTCGACGCGGTCGGCGCGCAGCCGGGAGACGAACACGAGGTTGCCCCTCGACTTCGACATTTTCTCGCCGTCGAGCCCGATCATCCCGGCGTGGCAGTAGTGCCGGGCCATGGGGTGCAGGCCGGTGAGCGCCTCGCCGTGGGCGGAGCCGAACTCGTGGTGGGGGAAGGCGAGGTCGGAGCCGCCGCCCTGCAGGTCGAACGACTCGCCGAGGCGGTTCAGGGCGATCGCGGTGCACTCCACGTGCCAGCCGGGACGTCCGTCGCCGAGGTCGGAGGGCCACGACGGCTCGCCCTCGCGGGCGGTGCGCCACAGCAGCGCGTCGAGGGGGTGGCGCTTGCCGCGCCGGTCGGGGTCGCCGCCGCGCTCGGGGAAGGTGCGCTCCATGTCCGCGGTGGAGTACCGGGAGACGTAGCCGAAGTCGGCCGTGGCGGTGTGGTCGAAGTAGACGTCCGGGTGCTCCGGGTCGTCGGCCCGGTAGGCCGCGCCGGAGGCCAGGAGCTTCCCGACGAGCTCGGTGATCTCGTCCATCGCCTCGACGGCCCCGATGTAGTCGCGCGGCGGGAGCACGCGCAGCGACTCCATGTCCTCGCGGAAGAGCGCCGTCTCGCGCATCCCGAGCACGACCCAGTCGTCGGAGTCGCGCTCGGCCCGCTCGAGCAGCGGATCGTCGATGTCGGTGACGTTCTGGACGTAGTGCACGTCGTGCCCCGCGTCCCGCCAGATGCGGTTCACGAGGTCGAACGCGAGGTAGGTCGCGGCGTGCCCGAGGTGGGTGGCGTCGTAGGGCGTGATGCCGCAGACGTACATGCGGGCCCCGCCGGGTCCCGGCGCCGTCGGGTGGAGGTCGCCGGTCGAGGTGTCGTACAACCGCAGCGGGGGCGGGGTTCCGGGCACCTGGGGGATCTCGACGGAGGACCACGAACGCATGGCCCCGACCCTATGCCCCGACGGTGTCCGACCGGGCCCGGACGGGGACGTGACACATCCCCGATGGGTCCCGGCCGGGTCCCGTCGCAGGGACGTCGCGGGCGAGCACGACGAGCCTGCCTGAGGACGGGCCCCGGCCGGGGGTGGCGGGAGTCGCGGGGGGGTTCGACTCCTGCCACCTCCCAGCGTAATCCCTCGCTAGGTCCGATCGGGTGGTCCACCCAGGTGGCGCCTCCCACGAATCGGGCGCCACCTCACGCTGAGCCACTCGAAGATCGGATGTCTCACGACTCAGCGACGGCGGCTGTGGAGGTAGTCGCTCACCACCGCGGCCCCGAGACCGTCGAGGTCGGGGGCCACCACCCGCCCCCCGCTGCGCCGGGCGACCATGTCGACGAACGCCTCCAACCGGGGGTCCTCCCCGAGCATGAACACCGTGAGCGCCGCCTTCAGCCGGGCGATCACGTCGACCTCGTTCAGCGTCGCCCGCAGGGTCTCCGGGGTCGGCGGGTAGTCGAAGACGGCGTGCCCGTCGGGCTCCAGGTGGGCCGTGGGCTCCCCGTCGGTGACCACGAGGACCACCGGCGCGGCGTCGGAGTTCTTCCGCAGGTGCCGGCCGGCCAGCAGCAGTGCGTGGTGCAGGTTGGTGCCCTGCTCCCACGCCCCCTCCAGCCCGGTCAGCTCCCCCAGGTCGACCGTGCGCGCGTGCCGACCGAAGGTGATGATCTGCAGCGCGTCGCCGCGGAACCGCGTCGAGACGAGGTGGTGCAGGGCCAGCGCGGTGCGCTTCATCGGCACCCACCGGCCGTCGGCGACCATCGACCACGAGGTGTCGACGCACAGCGCCACCGCCGCCCGGGTCCGCTGCTCGGTCTCGACGATCTCCACGTCCTGCACGTCGAGGATGCGGTCGTCGCCCGCGGCGTGGCGCATCTCGGCGTTGAGCAGCGTGCGCGAGACGTCCCAGCGCTCGGTGTCGCCGAAGGCCCAGGGCCGGGTGGCCCCGCTGGCCTCCCCCGCGGCGCCGGAGCGCTGCGTCTCCCGCTCGCCGCGGCGGGTCGACAGCGACCCGACGACGTCCCGCAGCGCCGAGGATCCCAGCTGGCGCAGCGCCTTGGGCGAGAGGGTCAGCGACCCGTCCGCGCCGCGCTCGAACACGCCCTGGTTCTCCAGCTCGCGCTCGAGCTCGGCGAGCCGCTGGGCGTCGACCCGGGCCTGGCGGCCGAGCGAGGCCTCCAGGGCCTCCAGGTCGATGTCCTCCATGCGGGCGCCCGGGTAGCTCTGGGAGAGCTGCTCGGAGAGCGAGTCGAGCTGTGCGAGCTGCTCCATCGCCCGCGTCGCCTCGCCCATGCCCATCGGGTTGTCGCCCTTGAACCGGCCCTGCCCGTCCCAGTCCTCCCCCGGCCGCATGGCCTGCAGCTGCGAGTCGAGGCGGGCGAGCTGCTCGGCCAGGCGCGGGTCGCCGAAGGCCGACTGCATGAGGCCCTCGAGCTCGGCCCGCTGCTCGGCCGAGAGCGAGTTCATCATCCGCTGCGCGGCCGCCGACCGTTGCGCCAGCGCGTCGATCAGCTCCTCGGTGTTGCTGGGGTTCTCGGGGAAGTGCTCCCCGTGCTTGCCCATGAACTCCGAGAACTGCTCGGTGGTGTCCTCGCCGCGCCCGTGCGCGTCGAGCAGGTCGTTGAGGTCCGAGAGCATCTCCCGGACCGCCTCGACGTCCTCCGGGGTCGCGTTCTCCATCGCCTGCTTCATGCCCTGGAAGCGCTGGTCGAGCGCCTCCCGGCCCATGAGGTCCTGGATCTGCTCGTAGGCCTGCCGGGCCTCGGCGTTGCGCCAGTCGTAGTTCTGCAGCTCCGACACGGCGCCCGCCGTGGAGTCGGGCAGGGCGTCGAGCGACATCTCGCGGAAGCGGGCGTCGTCGGAGTCCTCGGCCTGCAGCGAGTTCCGCTCGGCCTCGAGCGCCTGGTTCAGCAGCTCGCGTATCTCCTGCAGCGTGCCGTCGATCCGGTTCTCGCGCTGCAGACGCCGGCGCTGCTCGTTGAGCCGGCGCTGCAGGTCGTCGAGCCCCTGCTGGTCACGCATCCCCCGGCGCATCAGCTCGCGCATCGCCTGCCGCGGGCTGGTGCCCTCCATGACGTCCCGCCCGAGGGCGTCCATGGCCTCGCGCAGGTCGAACGGCGGCGCGAGCGGGTCGGGGCCGTCGAAGAACCGGCCGTAGGTGTAGCGGCCCGAACGGGGCCGGGAGCCCTCGTCGTCGGGCAGGGCGTTCTCAGCCGCCATAGGCCACCGTGCCGTCCTCCGCGTCGTCGTCCTTGGCGAGCTTGCGAGTCAGATAGAGGTGCTCGAGCGCCAGCTCGACGGCACTGGCCAGCGGGCCCGGCGCCTCGGTGTCCCCGGCGCCGAGGCGCTCGGCGACCGCGCGGACCACCGGCACCGACGGCAGGGTCGCGACGACCTCGCGGGCCGGGACGCGCTCCCCCGTCACCACGCGGCGGCCCTCGGAGACCGCGTCGGCGAGCGGGCCGAGGTCGACCCCGGCCAGGCGCTTGCGGGCGGTCTCGGCGACCGCGCGACGCAGCAGGTGGGTGAGGAGCTCGGCCTCGCGGCCCTCCTCGCCCGACTCGAACTCGAGCTTGCCGCGCAGCACCGGCGGCACCGCCTCGAGGTCGACCGGCCGCGCGACGGCGGCGTCCTCCCCGGTGACGGCGGCCCGGCGCAGCGCCGCGGCGGCCACCGTCTCGGCGGCCGCCACGGAGAACCGTGCCGACACCCCCGAGCGCTGGTCGATCGCGGAGGAGCCGCGCAGGTTGCGGGTGAAGCGGGCGATGACCTCGACGAGGTGGTCGGGCACCTCGGCGACGGTGTGCGCCTCCTGGCGGATCAGCGCGATCTCGCCGGCGATCTCGAGCGGGTAGTGCGTGCGGACCTCGGCGCCGAAGCGGTCCTTCAGCGGCGTGATGATGCGCCCGCGGTTGGTGTAGTCCTCGGGGTTGGCGCTGGCCACCAGGAGGATGTCGAGCGGCAGGCGCAGCGTGTAGCCGCGGACCTGGATGTCGCGCTCCTCCATGACGTTGAGCAGCGCGACCTGGATGCGCTCGGCGAGGTCGGGCAGCTCGTTGATCGTCACGATGCCGCGGTGGGCCCGCGGGACGAGGCCGTAGTGGATGGTCTCCGGGTCGCCCAGGGACCGGCCCTCGGCGACCTTGACCGGGTCGACGTCGCCGATGAGGTCGGCGACGCTCGTGTCGGGCGTGGCCAGCTTCTCGGCGTACCGCTCGGAGCGGTGCCGCCACGCCACGGGCAGGTCGTCGCCCTCGAGCGTGACGCGCCGGATGCTCGCCGGGATGATCGGCTGTTCGGGGTGCTCGCCGAGCTCGGAGCCGGCGATGATCGGGGTCCACTCGTCGAGCAGCGCGACGAGGCTGCGCAGCAGGCGCGTCTTGCCCTGCCCGCGCTCGCCGAGGAGCACGACGTCGTGCCCGGCGAGGATCGCGCGCTCGAACTGCGGGAGCACGGTGCGCTCGAACCCGACGATGCCGGGCCAGGGGTTCTCGCCGGCCCGCAGGGTGGCCAGCAGGTTGTCGCGCAGCTCGTCACGGACGCCGCGCACGGTCTTGGCGGGGTGGTCGCTCGCGCGGAGCTGACCGAGGGTCGTGGGGAGGTCGGCCGGCTGAGCCCGGTTCGAGGACGAGGGCGTGCCGGCTGCGGCTGCCTGGGGCGGACGCGGTGTACTCACCTTCTCCACGCTACGACGACAGGCGCTGTCGTGCCGCCCGATCGGGCAGGGGGCGGGTCCGAGCGGGTGCCCGGTGCGGTCGGGCGGGGCCGCGGACAGCACGAGGCACCCGGTGATCAGCCCGACTGAGGTGCGAATCGGACGTCGTGCCCGATCGTGTCCGGCGGGTCGAGATCCTCCATCGGCTTCCCTCGACACCCACAGGAGTTAACTCCCGCTCCTCGTCAGACCGGCCGGTCTGGTGATTGTTGGACTCCCGGGGGTGTGGGAATTGAAGAAGACGCTGGCGGTCGCGGGGACCGTGGTGGCGCTCGTCGTGGTGCCGGGGATGGCATCGGCGGCGGAGGCGGTCACGGTGCCGGCGAACCTTGTCATGCAGACGAACTGTGCGACCGACGGCGACGGCGGGTCGAAGCCCGTCGAGAACGGCGCTGGTTCCGGTACAGGTACTCCGTCCAAGCCGGAGACGACGACCAAGCCAGGGGCGACGCCGAGCACGACGACGTCGCCGACCCAGACCGCCACGACCACGACCACGACGTCGCCATCGCCCTCGGGTTCTGCGTCGACGAGCCCGAGCAAGTTCGCGGCTGGACGACTCGGGGCGGCTGCACCACGACAGCAGGCGGCGGACGACTGCTCCGGGGCGCTCGAGCCCGGATCCAGCTACTCCGACGAGGACGGGGACGGGGAGCCCGAGGTCAAGGACCAGGCCGACGACGACCGCGACGGCCAGGTCGACGAGGTCGAGACCGCGTCGCAGGTGAGCGTCGTCCCCGACGGGGGCGCCGAGACCGGCGACGGCAGCACCGGGGGCGCCGTCGGGATGACGGCGGCTGGCGCCGCGGTCCTGGCGCTGTTCGCCGGCTTCGGACTCTGGGTCCGTCGGGCCCTGGCCCGCGCCTGATCCATGTCGTGGCGGGGCGTCGCCGTCTCCACCGGCGACGCCTCGCCGACCCTCCGGGAGCTCCCATGTTCACCATCAGGCCGCGTCTGCTCGACGACGTGCTCACAACCCCACCGCCCCGGGCGACGATCGCTCTCGCGGTGGTCGCTGCCGTGCTCCTCGGGCTCGCGGCCTTTCTCTCGATGCCGTCCGCCGCCGCCCGGTGCGGGGTGCTCCCGGTTACGGCCGAGCACTCCGACCGGTCACCGCTCCCCCAATCCGAGCCGGTGTCGTTGACCGTGGGGTCCATCGACGCCTGCTCGTCGCTCCAGCCCGTGGGCGTCGACGCAGAACGCAAGATCGAGGTTCCGTCGGTGCACACCCCCGAGCAGGCCGGGTGGTACCGCCTCGGGCCGGCACCGGGATCGATCGGCCCGGCGGTCGTCGTCGGGCACGTCAACGGCGACGGTCGGGAGGGCGTCTTCGCCGACCTCGACGACGTCGAGCGCGGCGACCGGATCGCTGTCGCGCGCCGCGACGGGCGCACCGCCTTCTTCACGGTCACGAGCGTCGTGCAGGCCGACAAGGACGCGTTCCCGACGACGGCCGTCTACGGCAACACCCGCGACGCACAGCTCCGGCTCATCACCTGCGGCGGCGCCCTCGACCGTAGCGCCCATCGCTACGACGACAACGTCATCGTCTTCGCCTCCTACGACGGCTGGTCCACCACCACCGCCGCCTGACCGTTCCTCACCCGTCTGGAGATACATGAAGCGCATCGCATCAACCATGACCGTCAGCGCGATCCTCGTGCTCGCCCCCGTCGGTGTCGCCGGCATCGCGTCGGCCGCGCCCTACTACTCGAGCTGTGCAGCGGCCTTCGCCGCCGGACAGTCGGACATCCGAATCGGTGAGCCCGGGTATCGCAAGGGACTCGATCGCGACGGAGACGGCGTTGCGTGCGAGCGGGAGGAGGGTTCCGGCTCCAGCTCGAACTCCGGCTCCGGCTCCGGCTCCGGCTCCGGCTCGAACAACAGCAGCGCGGGCGAGTCGACCTCGTCCGACTCATCGCAAATCTCGTCGGACGAGGGCTCTCAGGATTCCGAGGATTCCGATGACTCGACGGGCGACCAGGTCGAGGTCGTCCCGACGGGCGGTGCCGAGACCGGCGACGGCAGTACGGCCGACTACACGAGCTGGTGGTTCGGCGGTGGACTCGTCGCGGGCCTGGCCGGGCTGTTGACCGCCCGCCGTCATCGGGCTGGAACGGTCTCGGCGGGAGGTTGATCCATTTCCTGGCGGCAGAGTGCTCGCTCAGCGAGCACTCTGCCGCACTTCCCGCGATCAGCCCCGCGAGCCCCGGGTCAGGGCGACCCCGGGACGCGCCCGGGCCCCGTCGTCGGGACGGCGCACGCGGCGCACGGACCACCACATCCCGGCGAGCCCGACCAGCAGCACCGGGACGTGCACCGCCATCGCCACGCGGAACACCTCGGTCGACCACGCGGCCGGCGACCCGGCGCCCTGCACGTCGAGCAGCACCCCGACCAGCGCCACCACCAGCAGCGACGAGACGAACCCGCCGACGTTCGTCATCCCCGAGGCCCGGCCGATCCGCGCCGGGGACACCGCCGAGCGCGCCACGTCGAAGGCCACGAGCGAGGCCGAGCCGCCGCTGGCGACCACCACCACGAGGACGACGAGCGCCGGGAGCGGCACCACCCCGGGCCAGGCGAGCACGGCCGACCACGCCAGCGCCTGCGCCACCACCGACCCGGCCACCAGGGCGACCCGGTGCTGCGGGAAGCGCCCGGAGAGCGTCCCGAACAGCGGGCCGAAGGCCACGGTGCACACCACGACCCCGCTGACGAGCAGGCGCGCGGTCGACTCGGCCACCCGCTCCCCCGCGACGAGGAACGGGAAGCCCCACAGCAGCCCGAACGCGTTGGCCGAGAACGGCGAGGCGAAGTGGCACCAGAAGCCGAGCTGCGCCCCGGGGGTGCGGACCACCTCCATCAGCCCGCCCGGCGCCCCGGCGGCCGCGGGCTCGCCGAGCGGACCGGGGCGCAGCACCAGGGCGGCGACCACCGCCACCAGCCCGGTCACGCCGGCGGCGCCGAGGTAGGCCGCGGTCCAGCCGCTGGAGACGACGAGGCCCGCGAGCGGGATCGCCGACACGGCCTGGCCGAGCTGGCCGAGGATGCCGGAGAGCTGGTTGACCAGGGGTACGCGCCGCGGGGGGAACCACGTGGGCACGAGGCGCAGGACGCTGACGAACATCACCGCGTCGCCCGCGCCCGCGAGCACGCGGCCACCCACGGCGAGGGCGAAGGTCGGGGCGAGCGCCAGCACGGCCTGCCCGACCGCGACGAGCACGGCGCCCCCGGCGATCAGCCGGCGCGGCCCCAGCCGGTCGACGAGCACCCCGGCCGGGATCTGCAGCGCCGCGTAGACGGCGAGCGAGAGCACCGCGAGCAGCGAGAGCGTCCCGGCGGAGACGTCGAAGCGGGCCGCGGCGATCGGGCCGGTCGAGGCGAGGGCGGAGCGCCCGACGACCGCGCAGACGTAGGCGACGATCGCGGTGCCCCAGACCAGGAGCCTCACAGCGTGGGTCTCACAGGGTCCGTCTCACAGGGTCCGCGAACCCCCGATCGGGAGGTCCCACAGGTCCTCGCGCGGCCGCCGGGTGCGTGCCCACGCCCGGCGGGTGGCCTCGAGCGGCTCGAGCACGGGCTCGCCGGAGAGCACGAAGGTGCCCCAGTGGATCGGGACCATCCGCGGGGCGCGCAGCACCTCGGCCGCCCGCACCGCCTCGGCCGGGTCCATGTGCACCTCGCGGAGCAGGTCGCGCGGGGCGTAGGCGCCGACCGGGAGCGCTGCGATCTCGATGCGGCGGTGCCGGGCGGCGATGCGCTCGAGGAACGGGCCGGTGGCGGTGTCACCCGCGTGGTAGACGGAGCGGCCGTCGGGGGCGGTCACGGTCCAGCCGCCCCAGAGCCGGTGGCAGCGGTCGGTGGCCGTGCGCCGCGACCAGTGCCGGGCCGGGACGAACTCGACCCGGACCTCCCCGGAGAGCCCGGCGAACCCGGCCGAGTCCCACCAGTCGAGCTCGACGACGTCGCGGAAGCCCCGCGCACGGAAGAACGTGCCGCTGTTCAGTCCGGCCAGGATCCTCGTCGTGCGGGGCAGGGCCGCGAGGGTGCGGACGTCGAGGTGGTCGTAGTGGTCGTGGCTGATCAGCACCGCGTCGATGGGCGGGAGGCCCTCGACGGTGCGCCCTGGCGGGGTGAGCCGCCTCGCGGCGCCGGGGATGCCCGGGGAGAGCACGGGGTCGACGAGCACGGTGACGCCGTCGACCCACAGCAGCGCCGAGGCGTGCCCGAGCCAGGTCACGCCGAGCATGCCCGCGGCGGGGTCGGGCAGCGGCGCGTCGGGCGTCACCGGCACGCGGGCGGCGTCGCGGCGGGCCTCCTCGTCGGAGGGGAAGGACCACCACAGGCGCGCGGCCCCGAGCGGGCCGAGCATCCGGGAGTCGAGGCGGTGGTGGAAGTCGGTCGGCGGCATCGCGGGCGTCAGAACGCCGGCCACGGGATCGGCGGCCAGCCGCCGGAGGGCCCGGGGAGCTCGTCCTCGTGCAGCAGCCGGTCGGTGCGCGAGCGCAGCGCCTTCACCTCGCGGATCGTGATGTGGTCGTTGAGGACCTCGGCGAGGTCGGCGGCGTTGCCGGGCGAGAGCGCCGCCCGCAGCCGCTGCAGCCCCTCGCGGACGTCCTCGGCCAGCGGCTCCCCCGCCCAGCCCCACAGCACCGTGCGCAGCTTGGTCTCCTGGTGCAGGCAGATGCCGTGGTCGATGCCGTAGGTGCGGCCGTCGGCGCCGGCGAGCACGTGCCCGCCCTTGCGGTCGGCGTTGTTCACGACGACGTCCAGGGCGGCCATGCGGCGCAGCGCGGGCTCGTCGGCGTGGACGAGCAGGGCGGGCTCGCCGTCGGCGCCGCGGGCGCGGAGCACCGTCCGCCAGCTCGGCCCGACGTCCTTGGGCTCGAGGATGTCGACGAGCTCGCGCTCGTCGTCGGTCTCGATCCAGCGCTGCACCATGCCCGGGCCGAACGGCCCGTCGCGCAGCACCGTGGGCGGGACGACGTCGAAGCCCGCCGCCTTGTTGACGAGGTAGGTCGCGACCTCGCGCCCGGCGAGCGTCCCGTCGGGGAAGTCCCACAGGGGGCGCTCGCCGCGCACCGGCTTGTAGACGCACTGGTCCTCGACGCCGTCGAGGGTGATCCCGCAGAGCAGGGTCGTGTTCGAGGCGTCGGTGAGCCGGCCGCGCACCTCCATGGTGCCGCGGCGCAGCAGGTCCTCGATGCGGTCGACGTCGACCGGGTCCAGGCCGTCGGAGCTCTCGGGCTGTCTCACTCTGTGGTCAGGACTCCGCGGCGACCCGACGGAAGCCGTTCTGCCGGGGGCAGACGTGCCCGGCGGCGTCGAGCGGCTGGGTGCAGAGCGGGCACAGGCGGCGGCCGGCGCCGACGACGCGCTCGGCGCGGGTGGCGAAGGCGCGGGCGCGTTCCGGGGTGAGGAAGACGCGCAGCGCGTCGGGACCCTCGTCGGTGTCGTCGAGCACGACGGACTCGTCGACCTCCTCCTCGGTGACGGCGAGGAGTTCGACGACGACGCTCTTCGACTCGGCGTCCCAGCCCAGGCCCATCGTGCCGACGCGGAACTCCTCCTCCACCGGCACCTCCAGCGGCGAGGTGTCGACGTCGTCCTCCGGCGTGGTGGGCGGGACGTCGGCGCCGAAGCGCCGCGAGACCTCCTCGAGCAGGGTGCCGATCCGCTCCGAGAGCACGGTGACCTGCTGCTTCTCCAGCAGGACCGACACGCGTCGCGCGGACTCGGTCGCCTGCAGGTAGAAGGAGCGGTCGCCGGGCTCCCCGACCGTGCCGGCGACGAACCGGTCGGGCTGGCGGAAGACGTGGATCACCCTGGGCATGGCCCCTCGATCTGGTCGTGCTGCTCTGGCCGGGAGTACTTCCCGGCGGGACGCCTCGGCATGCGCGCCGCGAACTCGGTGGTCAGTTTACGCCGGTGGAGCCCCCGACCGTCGCCTCGGAGCCCGCCTCGGCGTCGTCGCCCCCGGACTCCTCGTCCGGCTTCGGGACCAGCGACGCGAGGTCGCCGCCGGTCTCGTTGACCCGCACGACGAAGGGGCGGGTCGGGGTGTAGCTGATCACACTGATCGAGCTGGGATCGACCGTGATGCGCTGGAACGAGTCGAGGTGCAGACCGAGCGCGTCGGCCACCACCGACTTGATGACGTCGCCGTGGCTGCACACCACCCACAGCGCCTTCGGGCCGTGCTCGGCGGCGATGCGCTCGTTGTGCCGGCGCACCGCCGCGACGCTGCGGTGCTGCATCGCGGCGAGCCCCTCGCCGCCGGGGAACACGGCCGCGGACGGGTGGGCCTGGACGACCTTCCACAGGTCCTCCTTGCCGAGCTCGCCGAGGGTCTTGCCGGTCCAGTCGCCGTAGTCGACCTCCGAGAGGTCGTCCTCGACGACGGCGGTGAGCCCGCGCGCCTCCAGCAGGGGCGCGACGGTCTCCTCGCAGCGCTGCAGCGGGGACCGGACCACCGCGGCGATCGGGAGCTGCGCCAGCCGGTCGACCAGGCCCGTCGCCTGCGTGCGCCCGTGGTCGTCGAGGCCCACGCCGGGCGAGCGGCCGGCCAGCACCCCCGACACGTTCGCCGTCGAGCGTCCGTGGCGGAGCAGGATCACCGTGGTCACGTCCGCCCACCCTAATGGCGGGCGATCAGGTGGCGGGGACGAGGCCTCCCAGCACCGCCAGGAGCACCACCAGACCGAGGACGATCCGGTACCAGACGAACACGTAGATCGTGTGGTTCTCGACGTAGCGCAGCAGCCACGCGATCGACGCGTAGCCCACCCCGAAGGCGATGACCGTCGCGACGAGGATCTGCCCCCAGCTCGACGAGACCTGCCCCGGCAGGGCGGGCTCGCCGATGTCCTTGAGCTTGTAGAGCCCGGAGGCGAACACGGCGGGCAGCGCGAGCAGGAACGAGAACCGCACCGCGACGGCCCGCTCCAGCCCGAGGAACAGGCCGGCGCTCGTCGTGGCCCCCGAGCGGGAGACACCGGGGATGAGCGCGAGCATCTGGCCGAGGCCCATGAGCACGCCGTCGCGCAGGGTGAGCTGGTCGGCGCCGCGGCGCTGGCGCCCGAAGCGCTCGGCGGCCGCGAGGACGAGGCCGAACAGGATGAGCACCGAGGCGTTGAGCGCGAGGTTGCGGGCCGGTCCGTCGATCAGGTCCTGGAACAGCAGCCCGGCGACGCCGATGGGCAGCGAGCCGAGGCCGACGTACCAGGCGAGCCGGTAGTCGTAGCCCCGCGCGCGCTTGTCGCGCAGCCCCCGCACCCACGCCAGGACGAGCCGCCTGATGTCGGGCCAGAAGTAGATGAGCACCGCGAGCTCCGTGCCCAGCTGCGACACCGCGGTGAAGGCCGACCCCGCGTCGTGGCCGAAGAAGAAGGCGGAGGTGATCCGCAGGTGGGCCGACGACGAGACGGGCAGGAACTCGGTCAACCCCTGGACGAGTCCCAGGACGACGGATTCCAGCCAGCTCATCTGCACGGGTTCCGGACCGTAACGGATCGACCGGCGCCCCCGGCCCGCCCGGGTGGGTGTGTGTCCCTCCACGGGGTGGACGGGCGCTCCCCTAACCTGACCCGCCGTGGAACAGCGACGGCTCGGCGCCAGCGGGCTGCGGGTCTCGCGGCTCGCCCTGGGCACCATGACCTGGGGCCGCGACACCGACGCCGACGAGGCCGGCGCCTCCCTGCTGGCCTTCCTCGACGCGGGCGGGACGCTCGTCGACACCGCGGACGTCTACGCCGACGGCGAGGCCGAGGCGATCCTCGGCGGCCTGTTCGCCGACGTGATCCCGCGCACCGAGGTCGTCCTGTCGACGAAGGCCGGGGCCCGCCGCGAGGACGGGCCCTTCGGCGGCGGGGCCTCCCGGTCGGCGCTGCTGGCCTCGCTCGACGCCTCGCTCGAGCGCATGGGCACCGACTACGTCGACCTGTGGCAGCTGCACGCCTGGGACCCCGAGGTGCCGCTCGACGAGACCCTCTCCGCGGTCGACCTCGCCGTGTCCTCCGGGCGGGTCCGCTACGCCGGGGTCGCCAACTACGCCGGCTGGCAGGTCGCGGCGGCCGCCCGCTCGGCGGGGCTGCCGCTGGTCAGCGTCCAGTCCGAGTACTCGCTGCTCGACCGCACCGTGGAGCAGGAGGTGCTCCCGGCCGCCGACTACCACGGGCTCGGGCTGCTGCCCTGGGGGCCGCTCGGGCGCGGGGTGCTCACCGGCAAGTACCGCGACGGCACCCCCGCCGACTCCCGGGGCGCCTCCGCGCACCTCGGCTCCTACGTCGGCCGGCACCGCACCGAGCGGGCCGCCCGCATCGTCCAGGCGGTCGTCACGGCCGCCCACGGGCTCGGGACGTCGCCGCTGGCCGTGGCGCTGGCGTGGGTGCGCGACCGGCCCGGCGTGGTGGCCCCGGTGGTCGGCGCGCGCGACGGCGCCCAGCTGCTGGGCTCCCTCGCCGCCGAGGAGCTGACCCTGCCGCCCGCGATCCGCGGGGCCCTCGACGACGTGTCCTCGGCCCACCTCGTGCCGGTGGGGTCGGGCGCCCCGGGACCGGACGGCGTGGCCCTCGACGATCCCCCGGCCCCCTGGACGTGACGTACGGTGGATGCGCGTCAGCGACCAGGAGGTTGCCAGTGAGTGACCACTCGCAGCGGGCCGTCCCCGCCGGTATGACCCTCGAACCGGGGGTGGTCGACGGGGACTGGGAGTACCAGCCGGTCCGTCTCCCGCGGGACGTCTCGCGGCTCAACGCCACGGCCGAACTCGGCCTCCGCTCGCAGTTCGGCGGGTGGGAGCTCGCCCGGACGCTGCTCTTCGCCGACGGCACCCGGAAGGTGTGGCTCCGCCGGAAGCTCTCCCGGATGCGCGAGGCCGTGTCCGTCTGATGCTGGTGATCTTCGGGCTGTCCCGCAAGGAGCGTCCGGCGGGGCTCGTGGCCCTGCTCTGCGCCGTGTGCGGGCACCCGGGCCCGCAGCAGCTCGTGCGGCGCCGCACCCGGTTCACGGTGTTCTTCGTCCCGGTCCTGCCGCTCGGCAGCCGGTGGGAGGCCCGGTGCCCGGCGTGCGGCACGGTCCGCCGGCTGTCCGCCCGCGAGGCCCGAAGTCTGCGGGCGGGCTGAGCCTGCGGGCGGGCCGAGCCGCGTCAGGGGACGACGACCACGCGTCCGGTCGTCGTGCGCGCCGCGATCGAGTCGAGGGCGTCCGGCAGGTCGGCGAGCGCGTACTCGGCCCCCACCAGCGGGTCGATCGCCCGGCGGGCCCACAGCGCCTCGAGCTCGCGCTGCCACGTCGCCACCAGCTCGGGCGCCCGCTGCTGGTAGGCCGCCCAGTGCACGCCGACGACGTCGTAGTTCTTGACGAGCGCGTGGTTGGTGGGCGCGTCGGCGATCCGGCCGCCGGCGAACCCGATGACGAGGATGCGGCCCTCCCACGCGGTCACCCGCCGGGAGGCGTCGAACACGTCGCCGCCCACCGGGTCGTAGACCACGTCGGCGCCGCGGCCGTCGGTCAGCTCCTTCACCGCGGGGATGAGCGCGTCGGCGGCGCCCTCCAGCACGATCACCTCGTGCGCCCCGAGCCGGCGGGCCACGTCGGCCTTGTCGGGGGACCCGACGGTGGCGATCACCCGGGCGCCGGCCGCGACCCCGAGCTGCACCGCCGCCGCCCCCACCCCGCCCGCGGCCGCGTGGACCAGCAGGGTGTCGCCCTCGCCGAGGGTCGTCCGGTGGTGCAGCGCGCACCAGCCGGTCTGGTAGGCGACCCAGAAGCCGGACGCCTGGCCCGCGCTCATGCCCTCGGGCCAGGGCCACGACGACGACAGCGCGGCGTACTCGGCGTAGCCGCCGTGCGGCATCTCCGCCGGGCCGAAGACCCGCTCGCCCGTCTCCACGTCGACCCCGGCCACCTCGAGGCCCGGGGTGAACGGCAGCGGCGGCTTCTGCTGGTAGGTGCCCCGGCAGTAGAGGATGTCGGCGAAGTTGACCGACGCGGCCTCGACCCGCACGACGCGTCGTCCGGACGGGCGGGGCAGGTCGTCGGTGAGCGCGAGCACCTCCCGCGGCTCGCCGAACGCGGTGACGGTCCAGCCGCGCACTCAGGAGTCCCAGCTGAGCGACGGCGGTGCCGCGCCCGTCCGCGGGCCGGGCACGCCGCGGAACCCGTAGGGCCCGGGCTCGCGACCCGGCTGGACGTACCAGCACTCCCCCGGCTCGCCGCGCTCGAGCATGTCGTCGACGGCGTCGGCCACGTCGTTCGGGGTCAGCAGCGGGAAGTCGCCGAACTGCTCCTTCACGTGGGCGATCAGCGCGGTGTCGGCGAAGCCGGGGCAGAGCGCCATCGCCCGGATGCCCTCGGGCCCGAGGGTCGCGGCCGCCGAGCGCACGTACCCGACGACGGCGTGCTTCGTCAGCGTGTAGATCGCGTCGCCGGGCAGCGGGACGAGCCCGGCCAGCGAGGCGGTCGCGACGATCGTGCCGCCCCCGGCCCGGCGCAGCGCGGGGACGGCCGCGGTCAGCCCGAAGACGACGTGGTCGACGTTGACGCCGACGACGCGGCGGTAGGCCTCGACGTCGAGGTCGGTGATCCCCGACTGGCCGCCGACCGAGCCGGCGTTGAGGTGGACGACGTCGAGGCGCCCGCCCCAGGTCTCCACCTCGCCGAACGCGCTGTTCAGCGCCGACTGGGAGGTGACGTCGCAGGAGACGGCGAGGCCGTCGATCTCGGAGGCCAGCCGGGAGGCGGCCACCGCGTCGCGGTCGACCACGCCGACCCGGACGCCGCGGGACGCGAGGCGCCGGGAGACGGCCTCGCCGATGCCGGACGCGCCGCCGGTCACGAGGGCGACGGGGGTGTTCTGCGGGGTGCTCATCAGCAGGTCCTCAGGATGCGGTCGAGCACGCGGACGCCGAAGGTCAGCGCGTCGACCGGCACGCGCTCGTCGGTGCCGTGGAACAGCGCGGTGAAGTCGAGGTCGGCGGGCAGCCGCAGCGGGGCGAACCCGAAGCAGCGCATGCCGAGCTTCTCGAACGCCTTGGCGTCGGTGCCGCCGGACATCATGTAGGGCAGCGTGTGCGAGCCCGGGTCCTCGGCCTGCACGGCGGCGGTCATGCAGTCGACGAGATCGCCGGAGAACCCGGTCTCGACGGCCGGGAGGTTCCGGATCCACTCGCGCTCGACGTCGGGGCCGAGGATGTCGTCGAGCTCGCGCTCGAACGCCTCCTGGCGCCCGGGCAGCACCCGGCAGTCGACGGTGGCCTCCGCGATCGCCGGGATGACGTTGGCCTTGTAGCCGGCCTGCAGCATCGTCGGGTTGGCGGTGTCGCGGGTGGTCGCCCCGACGACCCGGGCGACGCCACCGAGCTTCGCCACGGCGCCGTCGAGGGCGGCGGCCGAGTCGGTGGGGAACTCGATGCCGGTGAGCGCGGTGATCTCGTCGAAGAACCCCTGCACCGACTCGGTGAGCACGAGCGGGAAGCGGTGGCGGCCCAGCCGCGCGACCGCCTCGGCGAGGATCGTCACGGCGTTCTCGTCGTGGACCATCGAGCCGTGGCCGGGCCGGGAGCGGACCCGCAGCTTCATCCAGGCGATCGACTTCTCGGCGGTCATCACCGGGTAGACGCGGACGTCCTCGCCGAGGGTCAGGGAGAACCCGCCGACCTCGCCCAGGGCCTCGTCGCACCCCTCGAACAGGTCGGGCCGGTGCTCGGCGAGCCAGTGCGACCCGTAGGCGCCGCCGGCCTCCTCGTCGGCGAGGAAGGCGAACACGAGGTCGCGCGGCGGGACCACGCCCTCGGCCTTGAACTGGCGCGCGAGCGCCAGGATCATCGCGTCCATGTCCTTCATGTCGACCGCGCCGCGACCCCAGACGTAGCCGTCCTGGACCGCCCCGGAGAGCGGGTGGACCGACCAGTCCTCCGCGGTGAAGGGCACGACGTCGAGGTGGCCGTGCACGAGCAGCGCGGGGCGGCTGCGGTCGGCGCCCTCGAGCCGGCAGAACACGTTGTGCCGGCCGGGCGCGCCCGACTCGACCACCTCGGTCTCGTAGCCGACCTCGCGCAGCTTCGCGTCGACGTACGCGGCGGCCTCGGCCTCCCCCGTCGTCGTCTCCAGCTCGCCGGTGTTGCAGCTGTCGATCTGGATGAGCTCGCTGGTGAGCTGTACGACCTCGTCCTCGGCGCGACCCATGCGAGGCATCCTGCCACCCGGGGAGACGGAGCGAAGCGCAGCTCGACCTACCCCTCTGTGATCGTCAGCAGAGGGGTCGCGTAAGCTTTCGACCTGCAGGTCCGAGTGGCGGAATGGCAGACGCGCTAGCTTGAGGTGCTAGTCCCCGAGTAGGGGGTGGGGGTTCAAGTCCCCCCTCGGACACACACGAAGGGCCGTCGATCCGACGGCCCTTTTGTCATTCTTCGAACCGGAGCCTTCGATGCCGCAGGGAACCGTCCGCTGGTTCGACGTGGAGCGGGGATTCGGCTTCCTCGCCCCGGAGGGCGGCTCGCCGGACGTGTTCGTGCACGCCTCCGAGATCGTCGGGGACGCGACGGTGCTGCGCGAGGGCCAGGCCGTCGAGTTCGAGGTCGGCGAGAACGACCGCGGGCCCCAGGCGCTCCGCGTCCGCGTCACCGCCGACGCGGACGCGGACGCCCTGGGGCTGCTCGGCACCGTCAAGTGGTACGAGCCGAGCAAGGGGTACGGCTTCGCGTCGCCGGACGGCGGCGGTCCCGACGTGTTCGTGCACAGCTCCGCGATCGTGACCGGCGGCGTGGTCGCCGAGGGGCAGCGGGTGGCCTTCGTGGTGGTCGAGGGCGAGCGCGGCCCGCAGGCCGGCCACGTGATCCCGCTGGGAGCGGAGGTCGGCCCACCCGCCGCGACCGGCACCGCGGACGGTGCCGACGGCACGGTGGCCTGGTACGACGAGGACAAGGGCTTCGGCTTCATCACCCCCGACTCCGGCGCCGGGGACGTCTTCGTGCACTCCCGGGCCCTGGCCGAGGGGCTGACGTGGCTCGCGGAGGGCGACCGCGTCGTCTACGCCGTGGTCGAGGGGGACAGGGGCCCGCAGGCCCGCGACGTGGGCCTGGTCCGGGGCGCCGAGCCCCCTGCTGCGCCGCAGCGGCCGGCTTACGCCGCGGCCGCGGGGCCGGCGTCGCGGGACGTGCCCGCCCGAGGCGGCGAGGGCGTCGTCGCGCGCTACGACGGCGAGCGCGGGTTCGGTTTCATCACCCCCGACGCGGGCGGCGACGACCTCTTCGTCCACGTGTCCGTGATCGTGGGGTCGGAGCCGCTGGAGAAGGGCGACCGGGTTCGCTACAAGGTGCGGCAGAGCGACCGGGGTCCGCAGGCCGACCGCGTCGAGCGCCTCCGAGGTCCCGGCCCCACGAGCTGAGTGCGGTCACCAGCGCGGCGGACAGGCACGCCGCGGTGAGGATCAGCACGTAGGCCGCGAGCCAGACGTGCTTGAACACCTCGAAGTAGCCGTCCCCCAGCACGGCGGCCGTCACGAGGCCCAGCGCGGTGAGCGCGCCCAGGCCGGCGGCCCGGCACCACCGGGACCGCCGCCGCACCACGGCACTCGTCAGGGCGACCAGGACGAGCGCGGTCGGCGCCCACGCCGGTCCGGGGGTCCCGGAGAGCAGGCTCCGCAGCGCCGGGCCGTCCGCGCCCGCCCACGCCGGGTCGCCCGACCGTGCGGACGGCGTCGCCGGGTCGGCCGGGACCGAGGCCAGGTAGGGCAGGTCGGGGCGCGTGGTGGCCTGCAGCCCCACCCCGACGGCGCGCAGGAGCGTGCCGGGGCTGCGCACCAGCTCGCCGTACGCGCGGGACCGGGTCTCCCCCGGCGTCGTCAGGACCGCCTCCTGCCACCAGGCGGCGGTCGGCAGCGGCGGCCCGTTGAAGAAGCCGGTGCCGGTGAGGGCCACCGCCTCCGCGGGCAGCCCGAGGGCGGGCAGGGCCCCGGGGCCGAGCTCGGGCAGCACGAGGGTGAACACGATGTCGTGGACGTTCGCGTTCTCGTAGGCGATCTCCTGGAACCGCAGGGCCCCGGCGAGCGGTCCGGCCACGACCACGACCGCGCCGAGGGCGACGAGGAGCCCGCGTCGGCCGAGCGCCACCACGACGACCGCGAGCGCGACCAGGAACACCGGGAGGTAGGCGACCTTCGCGGTCACCGCGACCATGCCCCCGGCCGTCGTCAGGACGAGCGCGGTGCGGTCGCGGCGGCGGGTGACCAGGAGCGTCGCGACCCCGCAGGCGACCGCGAGGGTGCCGAGCAGGCCGGCCGGCTCGGCGTAGGTCGAGACGGTGAACCGGGAGAACCACGGCAGGGCCAGGGGCGCCACCGGGACGGCGAGGACCGCGGCCCGCCACGGGCCGGCCGCCGAGGCCGCCCACGCCGCGACGCCGACGACCAGCCCGACCAGCGCCCCGTAGATCCACCCCACGGCGGCGAGGTCGAGGCTGCCGCCGCTCGCGGCCGCCCGCAGGACCGGCCCGGCCGACGACCAGGCCGACACCGTGCAGGTCGGTTCGTCCGCCACCCGGAACGCCGTGACGACGCCGCCCTTCCAGGCGGCGAGCCGGTCGGCGGTGTCCGGGACGAGGCCGAGCCCGCAGTAGAGCCGGAAACCGTCGCCGTTGTCCTCCACCCCGGCGTGCCCGGTCGCGACGACCAGCGCCCCGGCGGCGAGGCCCGCGCCGAGCGCCGTCGCGATCCGGGAGCTCACCGGCGGATCGTCCCCCGTGTGGGGGATGGGAGGCTGTCGGCGCGCCGGGAGCAGAGGAGGTGGCGGTGGCACGCCTGAGCGGCCTGCTCGTGCTGGCGCTGATGCTGGCGGTGGTGTCGTCGTTCACCACGTTCTCGCTCGGCGCGCAGGGCGGCACCGCCGCCTACACCGTCGGTGCGGTCGTGGTACTCGCCGTCCTGGTGCCCGCGGCGGCCCCGGCGCTGCGGCGGACGCCGTCGTGGGCGCTGTGGGCCCTCGTCGTGCTGGTGCTGACCGCGCTCGTGACGGCCTTCGTCCTCGGGGTCCCGGACGGGTACCGCGCCGCCTTCGGGGCCGGGAGCGACCGGGCCGACGCCCTCGACGTGGTGCTGACCCGGCTCTCGGAGGGCCTCTACCCGTACGCGGCGTCCACGTACGTCGGGAACCCGATCTCCCCGCTGCCCGGCTCGTTCGTGCTGGCGGCCCCGTTCTGGTGGGCGACCGGCGACGCGAGTTGGCAGAACGTCCTCTGGCTGGTCCTGCTCCTGGGCCTGGTCAACGGCGGGCCGCGCCTGCGCCCGGTCCCGACGGTGCTCTGGGCGCTCGTCGTGGTGGGCGGGCTGGAGGTGCTGCGCGAGTTCGTCGTGGGCGACGACCTCGTGTGGAGCGCGGTCCCGGCGGCGCTCGCGGTGGCCTGGCTGCTGCGCTGCGCCCACGGGCCGACGCCGCGCCTCGTCGTCGCGGCCCTGCTGGTGGGACTCACGACCTGCACCCGTCCCCACCTGGTGCTCGTCCTCGTCGCCGCCGCCGTGGCGGTCGGGGTGCTCGCGGGGCTCCGGCGCGCCCTGCTGGTCGGCGGGCTCGCCGCGGCGGTGTGGGCCGTGCTCATCGCGCCGTTCCTCACCGGCGGCCTCGCCCGGTTCTCCCCGGTCCACGTGGCCGCCAAGGTCACCGGGGACCGGGCGATCACCCCGGGCATCGTCGTGGTCGCGGTGGTGGCGCTGGCCGTGGTGGTCGGGGCGGCCTGGTGGCTGCGGGCGTCGTCGGCGGTGGCGGTGGGCTGGCTCGGCGCGGCCGTGCTGTTCGCGCCGTCGGTGCTCTCGTTCGCCCACGCGCTCGTCGCGGGCGCGTGGGGCGAGCTCGACCTGACCCTCGGGTCGGCGGGGGTCCCCTTCGCCCTCTGGGCGGTGGCGGCGCGGGAGGTCGCTACCGCGCCGGACGGGCCGCCCGCTCGGCCTTCAGTCGCTCCTCCTCGCGCTGGACCTCCGCACGGAGACCACGCTCGCGGTGCAGCCATTCCGGCTGCTCCTCCTTGAGCGCGGCGATCTCGGCGGTGGTCAGCGGCTCGGTGATCTCGGCCCGGGCCAGGCCCGAGATCGACACGCCGAGCCGGTCGGCCACGACGGGGCGGGGGTGCGGGCCGTCGCGCCGCAGGTCGCGCAGCCACTCGGGGGGATCGGCCTGCAGGGCGTCGAGCTCCTCGCGGGAGACCACGCCCTCCCGGAACTCGGTTGGCGTCGCGTCGAGGAGCACGCCGAGCTTCCTGGCCGCCGTGGCGGGCTTCATCGTCTGCGTGGTCTTGGCGCGGCTCACGCTCCCACGATATCGGGACGGGGCCGGCCGCTAGCCTGACCCGGTGACCGGGCCCGGACGCGCACCCTTCCGCCTCGGCCACGTCTCGGGCGTCACGCCGGACAAGTGGGCGCGGATGTGGCGGGAGCGCCGCCCGGAGGTCGACCTGGAGCTCGACCTCGCCCCGACGGACGAGGTGGTGGCGCGGGTCCGGTCCGGGGCGCTCGCCGCCGGCCTGGTCCGGCTGCCGATCGACCGGGACGGGCTGCACGCGATCCCGCTCTACACCGAGACCACCGTGGTCGTCGTGCCCCGGGACCACGTGGTCACCGCGGCCGACGAGGCCGGCCTCGACGACCTGGCCGACGAGATCGTCCTGCGGCCGCAGGACGACACCCTCCCCTGGCCCGACGACCGCCCGGGGCGGGCGGCGATCAGCGACCCCGCCACGACGGCGGACGCGATCGAGCTCGTCGCCGCGGGCGTCGGCCTGCTGGTCCTCCCCCTCTCGCTCGCCCGCCTGCACCACCGCCGCGACCTCGTCCACCGGCCGCTGACCGATGCCCCGCAGTCGACGGTGGTGCTCACCTGGCCCGACGCGGAGAACAGCGAGGACATGGAGGAGTTCATCGGGATCGTCCGCGGGCGCACGGCGAACAGCTCCCGGACTCCCCGCCGGGAGGAGACCCCGGCGCCGCGCCGGCCCCGCTCCTCCCCGACGGGACCCGCCCGGCGCGGGACCCCCCGCCGCGGCGCGCGCCGCCGGTGAGCACCTTCGTCCCGTGGGGGACGTCGCACGTCGTCGTCGTGGTGCTCACCGTCGTCGGGGCGATCGCCCTGGGGCCGCTCGGACGGCGGGCGCCCGCGGCGGTCGTCGGGACCCTGCGCCGGACGCTGGCCGTCGTCCTCGTGGTGACCACGCTCGCCTACCAGCTCTACGCCTTCGAGCCCGGCCGGGCGGGCCAGACCCTGCCGCTGTGGCTCTCCGACCTCGTGCCCTACGTCGCGGCGTGGGCGCTCTGGCGAGGGAGCCAGTGGGCCTACGGCATGACCTACTACTGGGCGCTGACCCTCACGGTGCAGGCGATCGCCACGCCCGCGCTGGGCGGGCCCGACTTCCCGGCGCCCTCGTTCCTCGCCTTCTTCGCCGCGCACGTCCTGCCGATCTGGGCCGCCGTGCTCCTGACCTGGGGGCTCGGGCGCCGCCCCGGGTGGGCCGACTACGGGCGGACCGTCGGCGCGACCCTGCTCTGGGCGGCGGTCGCCCAGCCGGTGAACCTGCTGAGCGGCGCGAACTACGGCTACCTGGACCGCAAGCCCGACGCGGCGTCGATCCTCGACCTGTTCGGCCCCTACCCGGTCTACCTGCTCGTCGAGGCCGCGGTGGTGCTGGTCGTCTGGGCGCTGATCACGTGGCCGTGGACGCCGGCGCGACGGGTGAACGCGGTGTCGGCGGGGTAATGGGCGTGTCGTTCGGCTAAGGAAGGACTTCCCCGACGATGACCGCCACGGACCCGGCCACCACGGCCTCCCCCCACGACCCGACCGACGAGGGTCGGGACGACCAGGAGTCGTCGTCGGGCCAGAGCACGCTCTCGGTGGTGCTCGCGTTCGGCGCGAACGCCGCCGTCGGCGTGCTGAAGCTGGTCGCCGGACTGCTCACCGGCTCCTCGGCCATGCTCGCCGAGGCCGCGCACTCCGCGGCCGACTGCGTCACCGAGGTCCTGCTCTTCACCGCCCTGCGGCGCTCGGGCAAGCGCGCCGACCGCGTGCACCCCTTCGGCTACGGCAAGGAGCGCTTCTTCTGGGCGATGATCGCCTCGGTCTCGGTGTTCGTCGTCGGCGCGACGTACTCGGTCTACGAGGGCATCGCCACGATCATCGAGAACGCCCCCGACCCGGCCGAGGAGCAGTACGCCTGGGTGGCCTACTCCGTGCTCGGGCTCTCGGCGGTCATCGAGGGCATCTCGTGGCAGCAGGCGCTGCGCCAGGTGCTGCGCGAGAAGAAGGAACTGCGGCTCTCCCTGAGCCGCTACCTGCGCCTGTCCGACGACCCGACGGTCAAGAGCGTGCTGTTCGAGGACACCGCGGCGCTGGTCGGGCTGCTCTTCGCCGCCGTCGGTGTGGTCCTGCACCAGGAGACCGGGTCGTCGGTGTGGGACGGCATCGCCTCGATCATGATCGGTCTGCTGCTGGCCGTCGTCGCCTTCCTCCTCGGGCGGACCAACAAGAACCTGCTGATCGGCCGGGCCGCCGAGCCCCGGGTGACGCGGGCGATCTACGACCAGCTGATGGCCGCCCCCGAGGTCACCGCCGTGGTCGACCTGCAGTCGATGCTCACCGGCACCGACAGCGTGCTGCTCTGCGCGCGGATCGACTTCCACGACGAGCTGTCGGCGGGCGACCTCGAGCGGGCGTGCGTGCGGCTCGACGACGAGCTGCGGGAGAGCTTCTCCGACCTCGACCAGGTGTTCCTCGAGCCGGTCCCGCGGGAGGATCCCGACGTGCGGCAGGCCGTGCTCGACCGCTTCGGCACCTCGCTCGCCGAGTGGCGCGCGGAGCAGGCCCCCCCGACCCCGGAGGACCGACGATGACCGACGACGCCCCGCTGCTCGTCTCCGACCACGGCGCGGTCCGGGTGCTCACCCTGAACGTGCCGGAGCGCCGCAACGCGCTCACCGTGCCGCTGCGGCGCGCGCTGCGGGCCGCCCTCGAGACCGCGCACGCCGACGACGGCTGCCGCGCGCTCGTCGTGACGGGCTCGGGGAAGCACTTCAGCTCCGGCGGCGACATCTCCTCGATGCCGCAGAACGACCGCGCCGACGCCCGCGACCGCCTCCACCTCGTCGCCGACGTGATCTCGCTGCTGATCGAGGGCCCGCTGCCGGTCGTCGCCGCCGTGGAGGGCGCGGCGGTGGGCGCCGGGACCTCGCTCGCGGTGGCCTGCGACCTGATCGTCTCCGCCCGCGGGGCGCGCTACGGGTCGATCTTCGGCCGGATCGGCCTCGTCGCCGACTCCGGCCTGTCGTGGACCCTGCCGCGGAAGGTCGGCCCGGGGGCGGCGCGGCGGCTCATGCTGCGCGGCGAGATCGTCGGCGCCGAGGAGGCCCACCGGATCGGCCTGGTCGACGAGCTCGTCGACGACGGCTCCGCGCTGTCGGTGGCGCTCGAGCGCGCCCAGGAGCTCACCCGGGCCGCCCCACTGGCCCTCGCGGCGACGAAGCGGCTCCTCGCCGACCCGCCGGAGTCGCTCGCCGCGGCCCTGCACGCCGAGGAGACCGAGCAGGTGGCGCTGTTCGAGACCGACGACTTCGCCGAGGGCCGGGCCGCCTTCCTGGAGAAGCGCACCCCGGAGTTCCGCGGGCGCTGAGCGCTCAGTCGCGCCGCCGCTCCGGCCAGGCGAGCACCACCGCGGCCGCGAAGGCGGCCAGCGAGATCAGGTCGGCGGTGGTGAGGCCGTGGTCGCGGGCCAGCGTGAGCAGGACGCGGCCCTCGATCTTCTCGTTGATCCTCAACCACACGATCCCGGCGCACACGAGGATCACGGCCAGCAGCGTTCGTCGGGTCTGGGACATCCTCGGTAGGACGTCCGGCGGACCGCTCCGGTTCCCGACGATGCCCGCCCCGACCCCGGGAGGACCGCCGTGAGCAGTGCCCTCGACCTCGCCCGTGCCCTCGTCCGCCTCGACACCCGCGGGGGCGGCGAGCGGGCCGCGGCCGACCTGGTCGCCGACCGGCTCGCCGACGCCGGCCTGTCCGTGGTGCTCGACGAACCGCAGGCCGGCCGCGCGAACGTCGTCGCCCGCACCCCCGACGTCGCCGGCACCGACCGGCCGGTGGCGGTGACCCTCAGCGGACACCTCGACACCGTCCCCGCGGCCGAGGCGGGATGGTCCTTCGACCCGCTCGCCGGCGACGTCGTCGACGGGCGCCTGCGGGGACGCGGGTCGAGCGACATGAAGGCCGGCGTGGCGGCGATGGTCGACGCGGCCGTCACCCACGTCGGGGTCGGCGGACTCCAGGTGGTGTTCACCTTCGGCGAGGAGACCGGCTGCGTCGGTGCGCAGGCCCTCGACCCGGCGCTGCTCGCCCCGTCACCGCTGCTCGTGGTGGGCGAGATGACCGGCACCCGGATCCTGCTCGGGCACAAGGGCGCGCTGTGGCTGCGGCTGGTGGCGCGGGGCGTCGCTGCGCACGGCTCGCGCCCCGAGCTCGGCCACAACGCGCTGGTCGACCTCGCCCGCGCCGCCCTCGCCGTGCACGCCCACGACGGCTGGCCGACCAGCAACACCCACGGCCCGATGACCGCCAACGTCGGCACCTTCCACGCGGGCGAGCAGCCCAACGTGGTGCCCGACCACGCGGAGATGGGCCTCGACCTGCGGCTGGTCCCCGGAACCGATGCCGAGAGCGCCCTCGCCACGGTGGCGGGCCTGGTCGGGGACGACATCGGGATCGAGCGGCTCGTCGACCTCCCGGTGGTCGACACCGACCCGACCACGGTCGCCCGGGCGTGCCGGCTGCTCGCCCCCGGCTCCGAGCCCGGCTACGCCACCTACTTCACCGACGCGGCGGTGCTCGCGGGCGCCCTCGGCGGTGCCGCCACGATCGTCTGCGGGCCCGGCGACCCCGACCAGGCCCACGTCACCGACGAGACCTGCTCGGTCGCCCTGATCGACGAGGCCGTGGGCGCCTACGGCCGCCTGCTCGCGGGGTGAGGGCACTCCCCCACTTCCCGCGACGACCGCCGGTGAGGCAAGGTCGTGAGCATGAGCACCGATCAGGCCACGGACCAGCCGCCGCGCCTCGGCCTGCGCCGGGACGGGCTCGCCCCCGACCCGGCGGTGACGGCGATGCGCGACGCCGGCGGGACCTGCCCGGTCACCACCCTCGTCGGGCACCGCGCCACCCTCGTCGCCGGGCACGCCGAGGCCCGGACCGTGCACGGCGACCCGGCCTTCGGGTTCGAGGGCCTGCCCCTCCCGCCCGGCGTGGGCCCCGCCGAGCTGGCCCAGCGCCGGACCGGGATGCTGCTCGCGCTCGACCCGCCCCACCACACCCGGCTGCGCCGCATGCTCACCGGGAGCTTCACGGTGCGGGCGATGAAGGCGCTCGAGCCGCGGATCGACGCGATCGTCGAGCAGGCCCTCGACGCGATGGGGTCCGCCGGCGCGCCCGCCGACCTCGTCACCGCGTTCGCCCTGCCGGTGCCCTCGCTGGTGATCTGCGAGCTCCTCGGGGTGCCCTACGACGACCGCGACGAGTTCACCGCCCGGGCCGAGCGCACGCTGCGCTCCGACCTCACGCCCGACGAGCGCCGCGACCTGTTCGCGGCGTCGTCGCAGTACATGGCCTCGCTGGTCGCCCGCGCCCGCCGCGAGCCCGGCGACGACCTGCTGGGCATGCTCGTCCGCGAGCACGGCGACCTCCCGCCCGCCGAGGGCGGGATCGACGACGACGAGCTGGCCGGGCTCGCGAACCTCCTGCTCGTGGCCGGGCACGAGACCACGTCCAACGTCATCGCGCTCGGGACCCTCGAGCTGCTGCGCGAGCCCACCCAGACGGCCGCCCTGCGCGCCTCGCTCGACGACCCCGCGGCGCTGAACCGGGCCGTCGAGGAGTTCCTCCGCTACGTCTCCCCCGTGTCCGCCGGCTTCCCGCGCGCGGCGTCGCGGGACGTCGTCGTCGGGGACCACGAGATCCCGGCCGGGACGGTGGTGACCGCCTCGCTGTGCGCGGCGAACCGCGACCCCGTCCTCGGCGAGGACCTCGAGAGCCTCGACGTGACCCGCGAGCCCGGACCCCACGTCGCGTTCGGCTACGGCATCCACCACTGCCTGGGCGCCCCGCTCGCCCGCGTCGAGCTGCGGATCGCGTTCTCCGCGCTGCTCCGGCGGTTCCCGGGCCTCGCCCTCGCGGGCGAGCCCGAGTTCCGGCACGAGCACCTCATCCACGGCCTCGAGGCGCTGCCGGTCACCTGGTGACCGGCGGGCCTACCGGGGTGCGGTCGAGGCGTTCAGCTCGGCGTAGTGCGCCGGCAGGACCAGGCTCGGCCCCTCGGGGTCGAGCCCGGGCATGACCGGTTCGGGGATCGGCCGGTCGGCCGCGGCCAGGATCTCCGCGATCGACCCGTACTGGGCGAGCTCGAGGAACGTGCAGTACTGCGGCGGCAGCATCATCACGGTCCCGCCCGCGGCGGCCAGCGCCTCCCCGACGCCCATCCAGGCCGCGGCGTCGGACTCGGTCGACACCCCGGCGGCGTGCTGGCCCTCCGGGCTCGCGGTGACGAAGAAGTACGTGCGGTAGCGGCGCGGCTCGAACTCCGGGGTGATCCAGCAGGTCCAGGCCCGCAGCAGGTCGGTGCGCAGGACGAGGCCGCGCTCGCGGAGCACGTCGGTGAAGGCGGTCTCGCGGGCCTCCAGCGCGCGCCGGGCCTCCGCCCACTCCGGGCCGCTCGTGTCGTCGACGACCGAGGACCCGTCGGGGCCCGCCAGCAGGACCCCCGACTCCTCGAAGGTCTCGCGCACCGCCGCGCAGACCACCGCGCGGGCCGCGCCCTCGTCGTCGAGCCTCAGCCGCTGCGCCCACTCGGCCGGACTCGGACCGACCCAGCCGACCTCGTCGGTCGCGTCGCGCGGGTCCACCCCGCCGCCCGGGAAGACGACCATCCCGCCCGCGAACGCCATCTGCGTGCGGCGGCGCATCAGGAACACCTCGATCCCGCGCGCCCCCTCGCGCAGCAGGACCGTCGAGGCCGCCGACCTCGGCTCGGCGGGTGCGGCCGCCCGGGCGGTGTAGTCGGCGAGCTGCTCAGCGAAGCCGGGTGGGAGCGCCGTCGGGTCCATGCCGACATCCGATCACACGCCCGGACGGTCAGCCGAGCGCGTCGAGGTCGAGCGTGACGCCGAGCTGCAGCGGAGCGCTTCCCCGGTGCTCGGCGACCAGCTCGTAGCCGCCGCCGGTCGAGCGGAACTCGGCGACCACGACGGGCGGCCCGGGCTCGACGAGGAGGTAGAACGGCACGCCCCGCTCGGCGTACTCGGTGTACTTCAGCACTCGGTCGAGCCGCCGGGAGCCCGGCGAGAGGATCTCGACGACCGCGATCGCGTCGGCGGCGTGCACCCGGGGCGTGCTGTCGGGCAGGCCCGCCGGGGCGAGAACGAGGTCGGGGACGCGGACGGTGGCCGCCGCGCCGTCGTCCACGACGAGCTCGTACTCCGGCAGGACCTCGTAGCGGCCGTCGCGCGCCGCGTCGAGCTGGGCCCCGAGCCGCATGATCAGTTTCTGGTGGCGGGCGACCGGTCGAGGGGCCACGACGAGGACTCCTTCGGCGAGCTCGAACCGCCGGCTCGGGTCCTCCGGGAGCGCGCTCCACTCGTCGAGGCTGAGGAGGTGATCGGGCCACATCGGCTGGATGGTCATCACACCCCTTTCGACGGGCCCGATCCTCCCACGGTTCCACTCAGACGTCGGCGACCTTCGGGACGACCTCGCCCAGCAGCTCGATGGAGTGCAGCAGGTCGGCGTGGCGCAGCCGCGGGTTCGTCATCTGCAGGTTGATCCGGTCGACGCCGCCGAGCTGCTCGGAGATCCGCGTCAGCTTCTCGGCCACCTGGTCGGGGTCGCCGACGACGTAGGCGCCGTCGGGCCCCCGGGTCGCGTCGAACTGCCGCCGGGTGGGCGGCATCCCGCCGCGCTCGCGGGCGATCGTCGTGAACATCGCCTCCCAGCCCGGGTAGAAGGCGTTGGTGGCCTTCGCGACGTCGTCGCCGAGGAACCCGAAGCAGTGCAGCCCGACCTTGAGCTGCTCGGGGTCGTGCCCGGCCTGGGCGCCCGCCCGGCGGTAGAGGTCGATCAGCGGGGCGAACTGCCGCGGCTCGCCCCCGATGATCGCGACCATCAGCGGGAGCCCGAGCAGCCCGGCCCGGACGAACGACTCCGGGGAGCCGCCGACGCCCACCCACACCGGCAGCGGGTCCTGCGCGGGGCGCGGGAACACCGGCTGGTCGTTCAGCGCGGGGCGGTGCCGGCCCGACCACGTGACGCGCTCGCTGCGCGTCAACGCGACGAGCAGGTCGAGCTTCTCCTCGAACAGCGACTCGTAGTCGTTGAACGAGAGCCCGAACAGCGGGAACGCCTCGGTGAAGGAGCCGCGCCCGACGACGAGCTCGACCCGCCCGCCGGAGATGAGGTCGACCGTCGCGTACTCCTGGAACACCCGCACCGGGTCGGCCGCCGAGAGCACGGTGACGGCCGAGCGGAGCCGGATGTCCCGGGTCCTCGACGCGGCGGCGGCCAGGATGACCGCCGGCGCCGCGTCGTAGTACTCGGCGCGGTGGTGCTCGCCGATGCCGTAGGAGTAGAGCCCGGCCCGGTCGGCCGTCTCGATCTCCTCCATCAGGTGCGCGAAGCGCTCGACCGGCCCGACGACCTGCTCGGTGTCGGGGTCGGTGACCTTCGCGACGAAGCTGTCCACGCCGACGTGCACGGCACTACCTCCAAAGTCGTTGCATGTTCAACGACCAACCCGGGGGGTGGACGCCCTATTCCGTCACAGCGTGGCGGCGAGACGGCCCGCGAGCCTGGTCACGAAGGTCGAGGGCTCCTTGAGCTCCCCGCCCTCGGCGAGCAGGGCCATGTCGTGCAGCAGCGACGCGGTCTCGGCGACGCCGGCGTCATCGGGCCTCGCCTCGTGCGCCGCCTTGAGGTTCTCGACGAGCGGGTGCTTCGGGTTGAGCTCGAGGGCCCGCTTCTGCACGGGGATCTCCTGGCCCATCGAGCGCATCATCTGCTCGAGCTGCGGCGGGATGGCGCCGACCTCGCCGACCAGGCACGCGGGCGAGGTGGTGAGGCGGGTGGAGAGCCGGACCTCGGAGACGTCGTCGGCCAGCTCCGTGGTCATCCACGAGAGCAGGTCGTCGAAGCCCTCGGGCTTCTCGGCGTCGTCGGCGAGGTCGACGTCGCCCTGGGCGATCGAGGCGAACGACTTCGCGTCCTCGCCGGAGCCGTAGGACCCGACCATCCCGACCCACACGTCGTCGACCTGGTCGGTCAGCAGCAGGACCTCGTAGCCCTTCGCGCGGAACGCCTCGATGTGCGGGGAGTTCTCGACCGACGCCCGCGAGTCGCCGGTGACGTAGTAGATCGACTCCTGGCCCTCCGGCATCCGCGCGACGTAGTCGGCCAGCGTGGTGAGCTTCTCCGGGTCGTGCGTCGAGGCGAAGCTCGACGCCTCGAGGATCGCCTGGGTGTTGTCCTGGTCGGAGAGCAGGCCCTCCTTGAAGGCCCGGCCGCACTCGGTCCAGAAGGTGTCGTACTTCTCCGGGTTCTCGCCGCGCATTGCCGTGATCGTCTGCAGCACCCGCTTGACCAGGCGCTTGCGGATCAGCTGGATCTGGCGGTCCTGCTGGAGGATCTCGCGGGAGACGTTGAGCGAGAGGTCCTGCGCGTCGACGACGCCCTTGACGAACCGCAGGTACTCGGGGACGAGCGCCTCGCAGTCCTCCATGACGAAGACGCGCTTGACGTAGAGCTGCACCCCGCGCTTGGCGTCGCGGTAGTAGAGGTCCATCGGCGCGTGGCTCGGCAGGAACAGCAGCGCCTGGTACTCGAAGGTGCCCTCGCCGGTGAACCGCATCGTCTCGAGCGGCTCCTGCCAGTCGTGCGAGACGTGGCGGTAGAACTCGGCGTACTCCTCGTCGGAGACCTCGGAGCGCGGCCGCGCCCACAGGGCCTTGCGGGAGTTGATCGGCTCGTCGCCGGCCTCGGGCGCCTCGCCGTCCTCGTCGGCCTCCGCGCCCTCGACGGTGGTCCCGCCGGTGGGGTTCAGCAGGATCGGCCAGGTGATGAAGTCGGAGTAGCGCTTGACGATGCGCCGGACGACGGACGGGTCCGCGTAGTCGTGCAGGTTGTCCTCGGCGTCCTCCGCCTTGAGGTGCACGGTGATGCTGGTGCCCTGCGGAGCGTCGGGGACCTCGGAGATCTCGTAGGTGCCCTCCCCCGCCGACTCCCAGTGCACCCCGCCGTCGGTGCCCGCGCGGCGGGTGGTCATCTCCACCCGGTCGGCCACCATGAAGCTCGAGTAGAAGCCGATGCCGAACTGACCGATCAGCTCGGCCGTGGCCTCCTCGCTGCCCGACGCCTGGGCCTCGCGCAGCTTCGACAGGGTCTCCGCCGTGCCCGACTTCGCGATCGTCCCGATCAGCGACACGACGTCGTCGCGCGACATCCCGATGCCGTTGTCGGTGATCGTCAGCGTGCGGTTCTCCGCATCGGTGCGCAGCTCGACGTGCAGGTCGGAGACGTCGACCCCGAGATCCTTGTCCCGGTAGGACTCCATCCGCAGCTTGTCGAGCGCGTCGGAGGCGTTGGAGATCAGCTCCCGCAGGAACACGTCCTTGTCGGAGTAGATCGAGTGGATCATCAGCTGCAGCAGCTGACGGGCCTCGGCCTGGAACTCGATCGTCTCGCTCATCGCTGTCGTGCGTCCTTCCACCACGTGCCGTCCGGGTCGATCACCATGCTACGAGGCACCCCCGACAGCCCTCTGCGGTCAGGGGTCGGCCGTCCGCCGGGCCCGCAGCGTCCAGACGGCCAGGCCCACGGCGGCCCCGACGACGACCACGCCGAGCGGGACGTGGACGGCCAGCACCCCGGTGGCGCCGAGCGCGACCTGCGCGGTCTCGACGACGACGAGCCCGGCCGTCACCGCGATCGGCCAGGCCGGGAGCCCCCCGGGGCGCCAGGCGAGCAGCGCCGCGAGCACCTGGACCGCCGCGATCAGCAGCAGTGTCCCCCCGACGGCCCGGTGCACCACCAGCCCGACCGTCGACGCCTGCAGCAGGGCGCCGGCGGCGATCGGCTGCACCACGGTCATCGCCGCGTGCAGCACAGTCACCCCGCGGAACACCCCGACGGCGGCCCCGGCGCGCTCAGCCGTGGTCATGGGGTGCCCCCGACGGGACCGCGAGCCGGGTCGCGGGCCGCTGCCCGGGTCCGACGACGAGGAACTGGAGCATCATCCCGTCGTCCTCGTGGCGCAGCAGGTGGCAGTGGAGCATGTAGGGCACCTCCGGGTCGGTGTGCGGACCCACGCGGACCAGGGCACGGACGGTCGTCCCGGGCGGGACGGGCACCGTGTCCTTCCAGGGGCGATCGGCCGCGGCGAGACCGGGCTCGAGCACCTGCATCCGCGCGTCGTGGACGTGGATGTTGTGCGGCAGCGTGTGGCGGTTGGTGAACTCCCAGACCTCGGTGGCCGACGCCGGGACGACCTCGTCGACGCGGGTCGGGTCCATGTCGCGCCCGTTGATCCGGTCGGCCGCCAGCGCGAACGTCCGGGTGCGGCCGGCGGCGGCCTCGTCGAGCGGGGCCTCGCGGGAGAGCCGGGCGGGCACGGGCGGCGAGGGCTCGAGGCGGTCGGCGGGGCGCAGCTCGAGCAGGTCGACGGTGTCGTCCGCGCCGGCGGCCGCGGAGATGCCGTTGACCGTGCCCAGGTCGTGCGACACCGAGCGCAGTCGCCGCCGGCGACCGGGCGCGAGCTCGACGACGATCTCGGCCCGCTCCCCCGGGGTGAGCACGACGCCGTCGACCGTCCGCGGCGCCGCCAGCAGGCCCCCGTCGGTGCCGACGAGCGTCAGCGGCGCCTCGTCGTCGAGGGCCACGCGGTAGCTCCGGGCGGGCGAGGCGTTGAGCACGCGCAGGCGGACGCGGGTGGTGGTGACCTCGAGGTAGGGGGCGACCGTCCCGTTGACCAGCACCGTGTCGCCCAGCAGCCCGACGGCGTTGCGGTGGGCCTCGTCGAACGAGCCGTCCGGGGCGAAGGCGCGGTCGGTCAGGACGAGGGGCACGTCGTCGACGCCGTAGCGGCCCGGCAGGTCGACCCGGACGTCGTCGTCGACGAGGAACATCCCGGCGAGGCCGCGGTGCACGTGGCGCTCGGTCGCCCCGTGCGGGTGCGGGTGGTACCAGAGCGTCGCCGCCGGCTGGTCGACCCGCCACGCCGACTCCCAGGTCGCCCCGGGGGCGATCGGCTGGTGCGGGCCGCCGTCGGCGCGGGCGGGCAGCGAGGCGCCGTGCCAGTGCGTGGTGGTGGTCTCGGGCAGCCGGTTGGTGACCCGCAGGACGACCTCCTCGCCCCGGCGGGCCCGGACGGTGGGACCGCCGAAGGGCAGGCCGCCGTAGCCCCAGGTAGGGGTGGTGAGGCCGGGCAGGAAGCGGCTGGTGCCGGGGGCGGCGACCAGCTCGACGACGCGCCGGCCCGCGGCGTCGCGGGTCGAGGGGGCGAGCGGCGGGATCGCGAGCGGGCGGGACGCGGCCGGGACCCGGGGGGTCGGGCGGTCGGCGGCGCAGCCCGCGACGGAGGCGGTCGCGGCGACGCCGACGACGGTGAGGGTGGCGCCGAGGAAGCGGCGCCGGGAGAGCGGGGACACGCCGACGAGGGTCGCCGCGGGACGGGGTCGCGGTCGTCGGCGCCGGAGCGTGTCCGCGGCGTACGTCGGGGGGCGTAGCGACCCCGGGACTCACCGGACCCGCGGGGTGATCAACCCGGTCTCGTAGGCGATGACCACGAGCTGCGCCCGGTCCCGGGCGTCGAGCTTGGTCAGCAGGCGGCCCACGTGCGTCCGGGCCGTGGCGGGGCTGATCACGAGGCGGGTGGCGATCTCGTCGTTCGCGAGGCCCCCGCCGACCAGCGCGAGGACCTCCCGCTCGCGCGGGGTGAGCACGTCGAGGCGCGCCGTCGGCACCCGCGGCTCCGGGCGGCCCGCGAACTCGGCGATCAGGCGCCGCGTCACGGCCGGCGCGAGCAGGGCCTCCCCGTGCGCGACCAGCGTGACGGCGCGGACGAGGTCGGCGGGCTCGGCGTCCTTGAGGACGAACCCGGCCGCTCCCCCGCGCAGGGCGCGGTAGACGTACTCGTCGAGGTCGAAGGTGGTGAGCACCAGCACGGCGGTCCCGGCCAGCCCCGGGTCCGCGACGATCGTCTCCAGCGCGGCCAGCCCGTCGACCCCGGGCATGCGCACGTCCATGACGACGACGTCCGGGTGCGTCGCGCGGACCAGCTCCACCGCCTGGGCGCCGTCCGCGGCCTCCCCGACCACGGCGAACCCGCCCTCGGTCTCGAGCAGCACCCGCAGCCCGGCGCGGATGAGCTGCTGGTCGTCGGCCAGGGCGACGCGGATCATCCCGCCGCCAGCGGCAGGACCGCCTCCACGACGAAGCCGTCGGGCCCGGGCGCGGCCGACGACCGGCCGCCGAGGGTCGCGGCGTGCTCGGCGAGGCCGCGCAGGCCGTGGCCCGGGGGCACCGGGTCGGTCGGCCCGCCGTCGTCGACGACCCGTAGGCGCAGCTCACGGGCGCCGCGCTCGAGGTCGACGACGACCCGCCGGGCGCTGCGGGCGTGGCGGACGGTGTTGGTCACGGCCTCGCGGACGATGCGGAAGGCGGCGCCGTCGACCGGGGGCGCCAGCTCGCCCGCGCTCCCCCGCACCTCGACGCCGACGCCCGCGAGCCCCGCGACCCGGGCGACCTCGTCGAGCCGGTGCAGCCCCGGGACGTCGGGCGACTCCGACTCGCGCAGCACCGCGAGCGTCGTGCGCAGCTCGGCCAGCGCGGCCCGGCTGGCCTCCTTGATCTCGACCAGGGCGGCGACGGCCTCGTCGGGACGGCGGTCGGCGACGTGCACGCCCACCCCGGCCCGGACCGCGATCATCGCCAGGCTGTGCGAGACGACGTCGTGGACCTCGCGGGCGAGCCGCAGCCGCTCCTGCTCGACGCGGAGGTGCGCCTGCTCCTCGGCCCGCTCGGCGGCCTCGGTCTGCGCGCGCCGCAGCCCGCCCACGGCCACGCCGACGGCGACCGTGACGACGATCCACAGCAGCCGGTCCCGGTCCCCGGGCGGGAGCTCGCCCGCGCGGGCGGCGGCGATCCGCTCCAGGCCGACCCACGCGCCGAAGAGGACGAGGCCGACCCCCACCGAGCGCGGCCAGCTCAGGCGGCTGGCGACCGTGTACATGCCGACCGCGACCATCAGCGACGTCGGTCCGTCGGGGTAGCCGTTCCAGTAGTAGGGCGCCACCGCGGCGAGGGTCAGGGCGAGCACCGTGACGGGGGCGCGCCGACGCCACGCGAGCGCCGTCGCGCCGGCGACGACGAGGGCGGCGCCGCCCGGCCACAGCGGGGCGTCGTCGGGGGTGGCGACCAGCGCGGCGCCCACGAGGCACGTCACGCCGACGACCGCGGCCAGGGCCGCGTCGGCCGGGTGGGGCGAGTACCGCGCCGACGGCCCGGCTCCGCCGCGCGGCGGGTCGGGGGGCGGGGTCACCCCGGAGACGCTAGGGGGCCGACGGGCCCGCGTCGTCCGCCCCAGGGCGTACGTGACCCCCTACTTCCTCGGGGTGACCCCTCACGCCGGCACCTCGTCGGAGGAGGACCGGCGGGCGAACCGGTCGAGGCGGCGCTCCACCACCGCGCCGACCGGCCAGCCCGCCGCGAGCCCGGCCAGCGCGTCGGCCTCGTCGCCCGACCGGCACGGGCACGAGTCGTACCCCGCCTGCTCCAGCGACGAGCGCAGCGCCTCCGCGTACTCCGCCCTCGTCAGCGGCACCTCGGCGACCCGCGCCGTCGTCGTCGCGCGCTGCGAGTTCATCCCGGCGAACCCGCGCCCGCACCCGCACCGCCCGTCGGGATCGTCGCGGTCCTTCCGGCACGGCGGATCGACCCGCACGAGCTCGCCCTCGACGGCGTGGTGGTAGTCGTTGCCGCGTGTGCCCTGGCTCCGCGCCGTGGCGACCAGTACCTTCATGGCCCCTCCTCGTTCGAACTGATGATCGAGGAATAGCAGGACCCACCGACAGCCTCGCCCCGCCGGCGCCCTACCATGAGCCGTTCGGATCAACGACGGCAGGGAGCAGGGCGATGACGGGCGGGACCGCGTTCGAGAAGCAGGTACTCGAGGCCGCGGAGCGTCTGATCGGCATTGCCGAGCGCACCCCGCTGCAGTACAACCCGCGCCTCTCGGCCGACTCCGGGACCAGTGTCTGGTTCAAGCGCGAGGACCTGCAGGTCGGGCGCTCGTACAAGCTCCGCGGCGCCTACAACCTCATCTCCCAGCTCGACGACGAGGCCCGCGCGGCCGGCGTGGTCTGCGCCTCCGCCGGCAACCACGCGCAGGGCTTCGCGTTCGCCTGCCAGACCCACCGCGTGCGGGGCCGGGTCGTCATCCCGTCGACCACGCCGCGGCAGAAGCGCGAGCGGATCGCCGCCCTCGGCGGGGACATGGTCGAGCTCGTCGTCCAGGGCGACTCCTACGACGAGGCCTCCGCCGCCGCCACGGCCTTCGCCGCCGAGACCGGCGCGACGCTGGTCCCGGCCTTCGACGACTCCCGCACGGTGGCGGGCCAGGCGACGGTCATCGCCGAGGTGGTCGAGCAGCTCGGGTACGCCCCGGACGTCGTCGTGGTGCCGGTCGGCGGCGGCGGTCTGCTCGCCGGCACCGCCACCTGGCTCGCCGCGACCTACCCGCGCACCCGCGTGATCGGCGTCGAGCCGGCCGGGGCGCGCAACGTCGCCGCAGCGCTGCATGCGGGCACCCCGGTGGTGCTCGACGAGGACGGCTTCGACCGCTTCGTCGACGGGGCCGCGGTGCGCAAGGCGGGCGCGGTGACGTTCCCGCTGATCCGCCGCTCGGGCGCCCAGCTCCTCGCCGTCGACGAGGGCCTCGTCTGCACCGAGATGCTCGCGCTCTACCAGACCGAGGGGATCATCGCCGAGCCCGCGGGCGCGCTCGCCGGCGCCGCGGTGCGCTCCGACGGCCCCGAGCTCGACCTCGTGGCCGGCGAGACGGTCGTCGTGATCCTCTCCGGCGGCAACAACGACGTCTCGCGCTACGCCGAGGTCATCGAGCGCTCGCTGCGCTTCCAGGGCCTCAAGCACTACTTCCTCGTCGAGTTCCCGCAGGAGCCCGGGGCCCTGCGCCGGTTCCTGGACGAGGTCCTCGGTCCCGACGACGACGTCGCCCGCTTCGAGTACGTCAAGCGCGACAACCGGGAGTCGGGCCCGGCCCTCGTCGGGATCGAGATCGGGCGGCGCGCCGACTACGAGCCGTTGCTGGAGCGGATGGCCCGGTCGCCGCTGCAGATCGAGGCGCTCGAGCCGGGGTCCCCCGCGTTCCGTTTCCTCGTGTGAGCGGTCATCCCCGCCAGGTCCAGGGCATGTACGGCCACCAGATGACCCCGGCGCGGGCGAAGGTCGCGACGCCCCAGTAGACGAGGAAGAACGTCCCGGCCGCGACCAGGACCGCCGCTGAGATGCGGGCCGCGCGCTGCGGGGACGCGGTGAGCCACCGCAGTGCGCGCCCACGGGTCAGGGCGGCGACCAGGACGACCACCAGGACGAGCAGCGCCAGGTTGCCCAGGGTCTGGAGCGCGAGCAGTCCGGCGCCGAGCAGCGGGTCGCCGTTCTCCACCGCCCAGGTGAGCATGTGCCGGAACGGCGGGAACGGGCGCCCGATCACGAACGCGCCGACCAGGACCCCGAGCAGGGCGATGTCGAGGTCGGGGCGGCGCGCGAGCAGCTCGGACACCCGGTCGCGGGCGATCCCGACGGCGGCGAGGCCCCGCCAGACGAGGATCGCGCCGATGACGGTGAACACGACGCCCGCCTGCACGAGCCGCCCGGGGAGCTCGCCCACGCGGCTGTTCGTGACCTGCAAGGACAAGTCGCCGGTGAGGACGACGACGGCGCCGTAGACGGCGGACACCGCGACCGCGCAGCCGACGAGGATGCCGAGCGGCCGCAGGAGGGCGCGGACCCCGCCGCTCGAGCCGGCCGTGGGCACCAGGGCGCTCACCACCGCGACGTTGCACGCGGTGAAGGTGCCGGCGAGCCCGGTGACGAAGGCGAGCAGGACTGCGGCGGTGGAGCCGGTCACGGGGACGGTCGCGGGGTCGCCGCCGAGCAGCGGGACGGCGATGGCGTCGCCGATCACGCTGTCGACGAGCTCCGCCGACCACGACACGGCGATCAGCAGGCCGACCAGCGCGCTGACGAGGACCAGCCGCCGGGGTCGGGACGGGGTCCTCCGGACTTCGGACGTGCGGTCGAGCAGGGCCACGAGTCGGTCCTCCGGGCGGGCGGGGTGCTGCGGTCGCACCCAGCTCAGCCTCCGGGCGACCGGGCCGGCGTCTCCTCGACGGCGGCGCGCTCCGCGGCCACCGGGGTCACCGCGATCGCGGCCAGCGGGGCGAGGGCGGCCGCGGCGAACCCGACCCCGTAGCTCGTCGCGCCGATCAGCGCCCCGAGCACCGGGGGCGCCACGGAGGCGACGATGTTCTGGGTCGTGTTCTGCACGCCCAGGGCTCGTCCCGACCACGCCTGGCCCGCCATCTCCGCGGTCGAGACGAACGCGAGGCCGTTGTCGGCGACGGTGACGATCGCCCCGACCGCGATGGCGGCGACCGCGATCACCGGGACCCACACCGACCCGGCGGCGAACCCGAGCATCACCAGGGCCGACCCCACGGCCAGCTGGCGCATCGGGCGCAGCCGCGAGCCCACGCGGTCGGACCACCAGCCGGTGGCGATGCGGCCCGCGGCACCGAGGATCTGCGCGACCGCGACGAACACCCCGGCCACGCCCGGGGACCAGCCCTGCTCGCGCACGAGGTACTCGAGCGAGAACGCCGAGACCGCGAACTGCGGCAGCACGAGCAGGGCCGAGGCGGCGTGCAGGCGGTAGAGGGTCGGGACCCGGTAGGGGTTGCCGGTAGGCTCGTGCGGTGCGGGGGCGCGCCGCGGGGCGTCCTGGGCCACCGCCACGACGAGGACGGCGGCGACGAGGCACGCGAGGCCGGTCCAGCCCAGGGCGACGAACGGCCCCTGGGTGGTGGCGAGCACCGGCAGGACGAGCGCGGCGGCCGCGACGCCCAGGGGCTGGGCGGTCTGGCGGATGCCCATGGCGATGCCGCGCTCGTCGACCGCGAACCACCCCATGATCAGCCGGCCGCTCGCGGCGTTCACCGACGCCGCCCCGAGCCCGCCGACGCCGAGCAGCAGCGCGGTCGTCACCAGGGAGGACGGCGGGTCGAGCGCGATCCCGCCCACGACGAGCCCGGCGACGCCGAGCCCCGTCGCCATCGGGATCCGCTCCCCCACCCGGTCCACGACGACGCCCCACGCCACCAGGGCGAGCAGCAGACCGGTCGTCGGGGCGGCGACCAGGACGCCGACCGCGGCGAGCGAGAGGCCCCGCTCGTCGCGCAGCGCCGGGACGAGGAACGGGACCCCGTAGACGAACGACGACGCCGCGGTCTGGGCCACCACCCCGACGACGAGGATCGCCCAACGTCGGCGCGGCCTCGCCTCGGCAGATGTCGTCACGGTCGTCAGCATGCCTCACGACCGTTCACCTGACGAGACGGTGTCCCACATATTGGGACGTCAGCGACGTGAGGTCAGCAACTCCCGCGCCGCCCGGTCCTCGGCGGCGCCCGCCCGGTTCCACTGCACGAGCAGGACCACGAGCACGCCCACCAGCGGCAGGTCGCCCATCCCCCACGAGAGCAGGGCGGCGACGTGCTGGTCGGCGAGCAGGTCGGGCGCCCAGGGCAGGCGCAGCCGCGAGTAGAAGTCGGTGACGAACACCTGCCCGCCACCGCCGTCGGCCGCCAGCGTCGACGGTGTCTGGGCCACCGGGGTGTCGGCGGCCAGCAGGATCACGCCGAACAGTGCGTGGAACGGCATCGAGGCGATCAGCACGGCGAGCCGGGCGACGTGCGGCAGCCGCTGGCCGGGGGCCGGGTCGACCCCCACGATCACCCAGAAGAACAGGTAGCCGACCACGAGGAACCACAGCGAGATCGCCGGCATCAGCCAGCCCAGCGGCTGGAGCAGCGAGAACAACGGCGTCAGGTAGAACGCGAACGGCGAGCCGATCAGCACGACGGCGGCCACGGCCGGGTGGGTCAGGAAGCGCAGCGTGGGCGCCTCGAGCACCGCCTCGAGCCGGTCGCGCGCATCGCCGTCCTCCGGCAGGGCCCGCCGGGCCAACGTCACCGGGCCACCGAGCACGAGCAGCACCGGCACGACGATGCTCATCAGCATGTGCTCGGCGACGTGCACGCTGAACAGGGCGTCCGCGTACCGCCCGACCCCGGAGTTCGTCGCCACCAGCAGCACGGCGCACCCGGCGAACCACGACACCGAGCGCCCGACCGGCCACCCGGGCACGCGACGGAGCCCCCGCGCATAGCCGAGCACCAGGACCACCACGAGCGCCGCGAACGTGACGTCGAGCCGCCAGGCCCCGACCAGCAGGCCGACCGAGGGCGGGTCGGGGATGCCGAACCCGAGCACCGCCTGGGTCGGCGTGGTGTGGAACGGCGCCTGCACCGGCGGTACCGCGCGGGTCATGGCCACCGAGAGCCCGGTGACCACGGCGAGCAGCACCAGCTCGGTCGCCGCGAGCGTCCAGCGCCCGGCGTCGGCGGTCCGGCGCCGCACCAGCACCCCGAGAGCGACCACGGTGAGCGCCGCCGCCACGAGGACGAGCACCCCGTAGGAGGTCGCGAGCTCGGCCACCGACGGCACCAGCACCGCCGCGGCCAGCACCCCGCTGACGACGGTCACCACCGCGCAGGCCGTCAGCACGCCCCCCGCGCGGGACCGGCCGTCGGGCCGGACGAGCACCGCCCCGAGCGTCCCGAGCCACACCGTCGACGCGATGACGTGCAGGGCCACCGACGGGGTGCCGACGTCCTTGCCGACCCCGTCGATCGCGTGCCCGGTGACCACCGGTCCCAGGAGCGCCACCCCGGCGAGCACGGCCGCGCCGAGGGCCGAGGACCACGTCCGGGCCTCGCGCACCCACACCGCCACCACCGCGGCGCCGACCGCGCAGGCCAGCCAGCCGACGGGCGCCGCCCGCACCACCATCCCGACGACGAGGTCGGGTCCCGGTGCGACGAACCCGCCGGAGACGTCGGCGACCGTGACGAGCGCGGTGCCGACGGACAGCGCCGCCCACGTCCAGGCGGCCGTCGAGGCCACCGCCCGCACCGTCGTCGTCGGACCGGCGGCGCCCGGGGTGAGGAGCAGGCCGTGCACGAGGGCCCCGAGCGTCACCGCGGCCGCGCCGGCGGCGAGCACCCGCAGCAGCGGCAGGCCGAGCTGGACGACCTCGCCGGGGTCGGCGAGCCCCAGGACGGGGTAGGCGGAGCGGCCGAGCAGCAGCGCGGCGAGGAGCACCGTCACGAGGCCCGCGGCGGCCGCGGGGGCCAGACGGCGGGTCACGGGTCCAGACGATCGGGGTAGCGGGCCCGGTACTCGTCGAGGTGCTGGGACTTGCAGACGTGCTGTTCCTTCTCGTTGATCGCCTGGCGCATGCACTCGTCGAGGGTGCGGGCCTGCGAGGCGTGCAGGTAGGTCACGGCGCTCTCGATGGTCGGCCACTCGATCGCCGTGCCGACGACCAGCGCGATCATCGCCACACCCAGTGCCGCCAGCGGCTTCGCCCGCCCGACGGCCCGGCCCGCGCGGACCCGCATCAGGGCCACCACCGCGGCCACCAGCGCGACGAGCCCGAGGGCCATCCCGCCCCACCCGGTCCAGGCGCTGACCAGCGCCATCGCCGCGACCACGAGGGCGAAGGTCGCCGCCCCGGTGGCACCGGACCCGTCGTCGTGGGTGTCGCCGTCGGGGGCCTCGGTGGAGGTCTCGCCGGTGCTGGTCACGCGCCCGATGGTGACACCCGATGAGCACGCACCCGCGCGCGGGGCGCACCATCGGAGCATGACGCTCGTCGAGACGCGGGAGGACCTCCCGCAGGACTTCCTGCTCACCGGGATGACCTGCGCGGCGTGCGCCTCGCGCATCGAGCGCCGGCTGAACAAGGTCGAGGGCGTGACCGCCTCGGTCAACTACGCCACCGAGCGCGCCACCGTCACCCTCGCCCCCGAGGTCGACCGCTCCGACGTCGTGGCGGTCGTCGCGAAGCTCGGCTACGGCGCCACGCCGCTCTCCGTCGACCCCGACGAGGAGCGGGGTGCGGTCGAGGCCGTGCGCGACGACCGCGTGGCCGACCTCTGGCGCCGCCTCGTCGTCGCGGCCGTGCTCTTCGTCCCGATGGTCGACCTCCCGCTCGTCCTCGCGGTGCTGCCCGAGGCCCGGTTCCCCGGGTGGGAGTGGGTCGTCGCCGCGCTCGCCGCGCCGGTGGTCCTGTGGTCGGCGTGGCCGCTGCACCGGGCGGCCTTCGTCAACGCCCGCCACGGCGCCTCGTCGATGGACACCCTGATCTCGCTGGGCATCGTCGCGGCGACGGTGTGGTCGCTCGGCTCGATCCTCACCGGCAACCTCCCCGCACCCGGCTCCGGCGCGCTGAGCGTCTTCCTCGACCCGGTGGGCCCGCTCTACCTCGAGGTCGCCGCCGCGGTGACGACCTTCGTGCTCGCCGGGCGCTACGTGGAGGCCCGGGCCAAGCGCAGCGCGGGCGACGCGCTCGCCGCCCTCGCGTCCCTGGCGGCCCGCGACGTGTCGGTCCTGCTGCCCGACGGCACCGAGACCCGGATCCCGGCCTCGTCGCTCGCCGTCGGCACCCGCTTCGTCGTGCGGCCCGGCGAGAAGGTCGCGACCGACGGCGTCGTCACCGAGGGTGCGTCCGCGGTCGACCGCTCGATGCTGACCGGCGAGACCGTCCCGGTCGAGGTCACCGCCGGCGACCCCGTGACCGGCGGGACCGTCGCCACCTCGGGTCGGCTCGTGGTGACCGCGAACGCGGTCGGGTCGGCGACCCAGCTGGCCGGGATGATCCGCCTCGTCGAGTCGGCGCAGGCGTCGAAGGCGTCGGTGCAGCGGCTCGTCGACCGCATCTCGTCGGTGTTCGTCCCGATCGTCATCGCGCTGTCGGTCCTCACCGGCCTCGGCTGGTGGGCCGTCGGTGGTACCGCGGGCCAGATCTTCGCGGCGGCGCTCGCCGTGCTCGTCATCGCCTGCCCCTGCGCCCTCGGGCTCGCGACCCCCACCGCGATGCTCGTCGCGTCGGGCCGCGGGGCCCGCGAGGGCATCTTCCTCAAGAGCCACCAGGCCCTCGAGACGAGCCGGGTCGTCGACACCGTCGTGTTCGACAAGACCGGCACCGTCACCACCGGGGCCATGTCGGTGCGCGCGGTCCACCTCGACGGCACGCGCTCCCGGCGGGACGTGCTGGCGGTGGCCGGCGCGGTCGAGGACGCCTCCGAGCACGCCGTGGCGCGCGCGGTCGTCGCCTGCGCCCGGCTCGAGGTCGACGAGCTGCCGCCCGTCACCGACTTCGAGGCGCTGCCGGGGCTCGGGGCGCGCGGGGTCGTGCACGGGCTCGAGGTGCGGCTGGGCAAGCCGACCAAGGCGCTCCCCACCTGGGCGCCCGCCCCCGAACCCGACTCGACCCTCGTCCTCGTGACCCTCGGCTCCCCCGGCGAGCCGGTCGCGGTGCTGGAGCTGGCCGACGAGATCAAGCCCTCCGCCGCCCCCGCGATCGCCCGGCTCCGGTCCGCCGGGCTGCGCACCGTGCTGCTCTCCGGCGACCGCGAGGGCGCCGCGCAGGCCGTCGGCGCCGCGGTGGGCGTCGACGACGTCATCGCCGACGTGCTGCCCGCCCAGAAGGTCGAGGCCCTCGCGATGCTGCAGCGCGACGGGGCCCGGGTCGCGATGGTCGGCGACGGGGTCAACGACGGCCCGGCCCTCGCGGCCGCCGACCTCGGGCTCGCCGTCGGCGCCGGCACCGACGTCGCCCTCGAGGCGGCCGACGTGATCCTCGTGCGCGAGGACCTCAACGTCGTCCCCGACGCCCTCGAGCTGGCGCGGCGCACCGCCACGACGATCCGCCGCAACCTCGTCTGGGCCTTCGGCTACAACGTCGCCGCGATCCCCCTGGCCGCGTTCGGGCTGCTCAGCCCCCTGATCGCCGGCCTCGCGATGGCGCTCTCGAGCGTGCTGGTCGTGTCGTCGAGCGTCCGTCTGCGGAACTGACGGGTCAGCGCGACCGGCGCTCCGCCAGCACCGCGGTGAGGTAGGGCTCCGCGCCGGTCCCCGACGGCGGGGCGGGCGCCACCCGGGCCGCGACGTCGGTGGCCAGCTGCTCCCCCAGCGTCCGACGCACCCCCGGCTCGAGCTGGGGTGCCCGCGCGAGGAACTGCCGGGCCGCGAGCGCGAGGTCGTCGGGAAGGCCCGAGAGCTGCAGGGTCGAGGCCCAGCCGGCGAGCGCGGGGTCGGGCGTCGGCAGCACCGGGTGGCGGGTCGACCGCGGCACCCGCTCGCGCAGCACGATCGTCCCGGCCAGCAGGTCCCCCACCCGCTGCGCGCGGCGCGAGCAGGCCGACACGACGATCGCGACGACGCCGCTGACCAGCCCGAAGTCGAGGAACAGCCCGGCGAGGGCCCGGACGAGCGCCTGGCGGAAGCGGATCGGCCCGCCGTCGTCGGAGACCACCCGCAGGCCGAACGCGACCTTGCCCGGCGAGCGCCCGCGGGTGAGCGTCTCCCACGCCGTCGGCCACACGACGAACGCGAGGACCGACAGCGACACCCCGATCGTGATCGCCAGGGCGTCGTCGACCTCCACCCCGGCCACCACCACCCCGATCAGCGCGGCGACCAGCAGCGCCCCGACGATCGCCAGATCGAGCGCGAGGGCGAGCGCCCGGGTCGGTAGCTTGGCGGGGACGAGGTCGAGCTCGACGGCCTCACCGGTGACGACGACGGAGTCGGTCCCGCGGTGTGGCTCCACACCACGACATGCTGCCAGGAGGTGGACCGCCGAGCATGGACGTCGACGCCTACACCGACGCCCACCGCGCCGACTGGGACCGCCTCGAGGCCCTCCTGCGCACCCGCCGCCGCTGGGACGCCGACCAGGCCGACGAGGCGCTCGAGCTGTACCGCCGCACCACCACGCACCTCTCGGTCGTCCGGTCCTCCTCGCCCGACCCCGCCCTGGTCTCCCGCCTCTCCTCCCTCGTCGGCCGGGCCCGCGCCGCCGTGCTCGGGACCACCCCGCTGAGCTGGCGACCTGCCCTGCGCTTCGTCACCGACGAGTTCCCGGCCGCCCTCGCCGCCTCCGCGCGCTGGTGGGTGACGACCGCCCTCGTCTCGCTGGTCGTCATGGTCGTCGTCGGCTCCTGGGTCGCGACGAACCCCGACGTCGCTGCCGCGGTCGCCTCCCCCGAGGAGACCCGCCGGCTCGTCGAGGAGGAGTTCGCGTCCTACTACTCGTCGAACCCGGCGGCCTCCTTCGCGGCCCGGGTCTGGACGAACAACGCCCTGGTCGCGGCGACGTGCCTGATCACCGGGGTCGCGATCGTGCCCGTGCTCTGGGTCCTGTTCCAGAACGTCGTCAACGTCGGGATCTCCGGCGGCATCCTCGCCGCGAACGGCCGGCTCGACCTCTTCCTCGGCCTCATCACCCCGCACGGCCTCCTCGAACTCACCGCGGTGTTCGTCGCGGCGGGCGCCGGGATGAAGCTGGGCTGGTCGTGGATCGACCCCGGCGCCGAGACCCGCACCCGGTCGCTGGCCCGGCAGGGCCGGATCACGGTGGGCATCGCCCTCGGGCTCGTCGGGGTCCTGTTCGTCTCGGGGCTGATCGAGGCGTTCGTGACCCCCTCGGGCCTCCCCACCTGGGCCCGCATCGGCATCGGCGTCCTCGCCGAGCTCGCGTTCCTCGCCTACGTGTGGCGCGGGGCGCGTGTTCTCCGGGCCCGCGGCGGTGTTCCCGACGATGCCCTCGGCTCCTGACCTCTCGTGGCGGACGTTGCGGGACGCACACGGCCGGTCGAGGTCGGGCAGGTCTGTGTAGACGTTGCGGGATGCACACGGTCGGCCGTGGTCGAGCAGGCCGATGCGGACGTTGCGGGACGCACACGGTCGGCCGTGGTCGGGCAGGTCGATGCGGACGTTGCGGGACGCACACGGTCGGCCGTGGTCGAGCAGGTCCGCGCGGACGTAGCGGGACGCACACGGTCAACGGCCCTCGGGACGGCCGCGAATCGAGGTGCGGGCCCACAACGGTCGGGCCGGGGGCGCGCACTCGACCATGATCACGTCTTGGTGAGCGTGTCGCATCAGATCTTGCGCGTGTCGCTCACCAAGTCGTGGTCATGGTCGGTCGGCCCCATGTGCGGGACGCAACGCCGATCGTCCGGCGACCGAGCCGGCCCGGCTGTGTGCGAGCCGCAATGCAGGTACTGCGCCGACCGAGGTGGGACCGATGCGCGAGTGGCGCCGTCCGCACGTCAAATATCAGCACCGTGCCATTGCTGACCCGGGAGCGGGAAGGGCTCAGAGGCGCCCGCGGGCCTTGAGCGCCAGGTAGCGGTCGGCGACGGCGGGGGCGAGCTCGTCGGGGCCCGCGTCGACCACCTCGACCCCGCGACGGGTGAGCCTCGCCGCGACGTCCCGCCGCTCCGCCAGCGCCACCGACGCTGCCGCGGCCCCGTACACGGCCTCCGCGTCGCCACGCGCGGCGGCCATGGCGGTGACGTCGGGGTCGGACACCCCCGCCACCAGCAGCGTGTGCCGGTGCAGCAGCGGGCCGAGGACGGGCTCGAGCCCCTCGGCGAGCGCGGCGTCGTCGAGCCCGGTGAACAGCACCACCAGCGACCGCCGCGATGCCCGGCGCAGCACCGTGGCCGCGAGCAGCCGCATGTCGGTCTCCACCAGGGCGGGCTCGACGCCGGAGAGCGCGGTCGTCATGGCGGGCAGCGGGTCGCGGGCCCCGATCACGGAGGCCCGCACGGTGCGGTCGACCGCCAGCAGGTCGACCCGGTCGCCGCCGCGGCCCGCGAGGGCGGCGAGCAGCAGGGCCGCGTCGAGGGCGGCGTCGAGCCGGGGCGCGGTACCGACCAGCGCCGCCGCCGTCCGGCCGGTGTCGAGCACGACGAGGACGTGCCGGTCGCGTTCGGGCCGCCAGGTCCGCACCATCGTCTCGCTGGACCGCGCGGAGGCCCGCCAGTCGATCGAGCGGACGTCGTCGCCGCCGACGTACTCGCGCAACGAGTCGAACTCGGTACCGGCGCCGCGCACCTGGATGGCGCGGCGACCGTCGAGCTCCCGCAGCCGGGCGAGCCGCGAGGGCAGGTGGCGCCGCGACGCGAACTCCGGCAGCACCCGCACCCGCCCGCCGACGGCGTGGGAGGCCTGTCGCGCGGCGAGGCCCAGCGGCCCCCACGAGCGCACCGTCAGCCGGGCCGCCGCGTGCTCGCCGCGCCGGTCCGGCGTCAGCGTGGTGGTGACCCGTCGGCGCTCCCCGGGCGGGACGTCGACCGACTGCGAGGCCGGCGCCGCGTGGCACGACGGCGGCCACGCGTCCCGCACCACCCCGGCCACGCGACGCCGCGAGGGGTTGGTCGCCACGACGCTCGTCGGGACCGACTCCCCCCGCCGGACCGACACCAGCTCGTCGGCCCGCTCGAGGCGCAGGCCGCGTGGCGAGCCGGCCCGGACGAGGTCGAGCACCACCGCCACCGCGAGCGCGGCCACGATCCCCACCACCCCGGCCACCGACGGGACGAGCAGCCCGACCAGCAGGGCCCCGACGGCGGCGGCCGCCGCGAGCCGGCCCGACACGGCCATCAGGACCTCACCGGGGCACCGGCACCGAGTCCAGGACCCCCGTGACGACGCCGTCGGCGGTCACGCCCTCCAGCTCGGCCTCGGGGCGCAGGGCCAGCCGGTGGCGCAGGACGGGGAGGGCCCAGGCCTTGACGTCGTCGGGGGTCACGTAGTCGCGCCCGGCGAGCCACGCCCAGGCCCGGGCCGCGAGGAGCAGGGCGGTCGCGCCGCGGGGCGAGGCGCCGAGGGCGACCGACGGGGAGGTCCGCGTCGCGCGGCAGACGTCGACGACGTAGGCGATCACCTCGGGGCGGGCCGCCACCCGGGCGACGGCCGCGCGCCCGGCGGCGAGGTGCTCGGCGCCTGCCACCGCGCTGACCCCGGCCGCGCCGAGGTCGCGCGGGTCGAAGCCGGACGCGTGCCGGGTGATGACCGCGATCTCGTCGTCGCGCTCGGGCAGCGGCAGGACGAGCTTGAACAGGAACCGGTCGAGCTGGGCCTCGGGCAGCGGGTAGGTGCCCTCGTACTCGACGGGGTTCTGGGTGGCGGCGACGACGAACGGGTCGGGCAGCGGGCGGGGCAGCCCGTCGACGGTGACCTGGAACTCCTCCATCGCCTCGAGCAGCGACGCCTGGGTCTTGGGCGGCGTCCGGTTGATCTCGTCGGCGAGCAGCAGGTTGGTGAACACCGGCCCGGCGCGGAAGTCGAAGGCCGACGAGCGGGCGTCGTAGACGAGCGAGCCGGTCACGTCGCCGGGCATGAGGTCGGGCGTGAACTGCACCCGCCGGTTCTCCAGCGAGCAGGCGGCGGCCACGGCGCGGACGAGCAGGGTCTTCGCCACGCCCGGCACGCCCTCGAGCAGCACGTGACGGCGGGTGAGCAGGGCGATGACGAGGCCGGTCACGGCGACGTCGTGCCCGACGACCGCCTTCGCCACCTCGCCCCGCAGCGCGGTCAGGGCCTCGCGGGCCTCGTCGGGGGTCCCGGGGGCGGGGGTCCCAGGGTCGGGGGTCACAGGACTCCTGTCGTGAGGTCGTCCAGGTCGCGGGCCAGCGCGACCAGCGACGCGTCGTCGGTCGGGTCGGGACCGTAGAGGAGATCCGCCGCGTCGGCGCGCGAGCTCGCGCGGGCCACGGCCGTCGTCAGGACGGTCTCGTCGACGGCCACGCCGAGCCGGGCCGCGAGCCGGCGCCGGGCATCGGCGCGCAGCACCTCGGCGGCGCGGCCCCGGGCCCCGAGGCGCCGGTAGAGCGCCGCGCGCCCCCGGGTGGTCTCGGCGGCGGGCACCCGCACCGGCAGCCGCTCGGCGACCGGGGCGCCGAGGCGGCGGCCCCGCCACAGCACCACCAGCAGGCCCGCGACGAGCAGCTGCACCGTGCCCCACCGCCAGCCCGGCGGGACGAGGTCGGCCACGGACTCCTCGCCGTCGGCCGACGGGGCCGGGAGGTACCAGAGCACCCGCGGGTGGGCGCCGAGCAGACCCATGCTCAGGGCCGCGTTGCCGCCGCGGTCGAGGGCGGCGTTGGTGAACGGGCCGGGGTCGCCGACGACGACGGTGCGCCCCGACACCGCGAGCGGCGCGGGCGTCCCGTAGCAGCCGAGCGCGGGCGGGGTGACCTCGTAGACCGTGCCGTCGAGGTCGACCGGGCCGGCGGCGAGCGCGGCCGGCAGCGCGCACCCGGGCCCCGGGACGACGCCGGTGGTGAGCAGGTCGGGCGGCGCCTCGGTGGCCCGGACGCCGGGGACGAGTCCCTCGAGGGTCGGGCCGTCGGGGGCGACGAGCACGACGTCGGACCCGGCGTGCGCCACGGCGATCCGCCCGGCCGTCCCGAGCCGGGCGGGGAACGCGACGAGCACGGTCGTGTCGCGCCCGGCGGCCAGCACGTCCTCGGGCCGGGTGACCACGTCGACCCGCACGCCCTGCTCGCGCAGCACCGCGACGAGGGCGCCGCTGCCCTGGGGGTCGGGGGCGTCGGGCTGCAGCAGCCCCGCGTCGGCGCGGGCCCCGAGCACCGTCAGGACGACCGCGGCGAGGAGGAGGAGCCCCGCGATCACCAGCGGGCCCCGGGCCCGCCGGACACGCCGGCTCCAGGAAGGACCCACGACGGTGCTCACGCGACCGGCACCGCCCGCACGGCCTCGTCGGCGGTGCGCATCCGGGCGACGGTCCCCGCGTCGGCCTCGCGCCCGCCGTACACCGTCTCGTCGAAGCGGCGGGCCGCCTCCGCCACGGCGTCGGCGGCCCCGGGCAGGGCGGCGGCGGTCTCGCGGGCCACCTCCCCCGCGGTGCGCCCGGGCCGCGCGGCGAGCAGGTCGCGCTCCTCGAGGCCCCGGACGAGCGCGCGCATCCACTCGCGCACGGCCTCGTCGTACCGGCCGGCGTCGGCGTGCCCGTCGGCGCGTCGGCGGTGGTCGGCGGCGGTGAGCCCGGCGTCGTCGAGGGAGGCGGACGCGATCCGGGCCGAGCGGGCGGTCCGGCCCAGGCGCCACCGCACCACGACGACCGCGACCACGACGAGCGCCAGCAGCACCAGCACCCCGCCCGCCCCACCGGCGCGGTTCGCGGTGAGGAGGGCGATGAGGTCGTCGAGCCGGTCGAGCAGCCACTGCCCGACCTGCGCGAGCACTCCGGGCTCCCGGTCGCGGTAGGCGGCCTTCGCGAGCTCGCGGGCGGCGAGCTCGCGCGCCTGGTCGGCGGTGGGGAGGAACGGTCGCGGGGTGACCGGCGGCGGGGGCGGGGTCTGCATCAGCCCCGCGCGGCCCGCTGGAGCTCGATGTCGAAGCCCTCGCGGCGCATCCGCTGGTCGATGTAGAGCAGCCCGGTCACCCCGGCCTGGAAGGGCGCGGTGAGGGTGGTGGCGAGGACCGTCCCGATCGAGGTGATCAGCAGCGGCAGCGGCGAGTACACGTTCAGCGGGTCGCCGGTCCCGGACGCGACGGCCGTCGCGACGAGGCTGAACGGCACCCCGATCAGCCCGGCGACGATGCCGGCGACGATCGTGGTGAGCAGGAGGATCCCGAGCACCGGCCAGAAGCGCCCGGTGACGAGGCGCCGGGACCGGCCCAGGGCGGTGCCGACCCCGATGCCCTCGAGCACGTAGGCGGGCGCGGCGAGGGCGAGCAGGACCCAGACGGCGAGGGCGGCGACGGCGCCGACGATCGAGCCGAGTGCGCCGACCCCGATCGCGGCCTCCGTCCCGCCGCCCGCGAGGTAGATCAGGGCGCCCGGCAGCAGGAAGACGGCGTAGGCGGCGATCGAGGCGAGGGTGACCAGCACGACGACGCCGAGCAGCCCGGGCAGGCGGGGGCGGGCGGCGTTCCAGCACTCGCGGGCGTCGACGGGGGCGCCGAGCACGGACCGGGACAGGACCACGACGAGCAGCCCGGTCAGCACGGTGTTCGCGAGCAGCCCGACCACGAGGCCGACCCCGAGCAGCCCGGCCGCTCCCCCGACGAAGGCGCCGAGGGCCGCCAGGTCGGGCGGTGCTCCGGTGGGGCCGACGAAGGCCTGCAGCGACGCCCCGAACGACGCCTGGAACGGGGCCTGCAGCAGCACGCTGACCACGGCGACGACCGCCGACACCCCGAGGACCACCCGCGGGTGCGCCCGGATGTACTGGAAGGCCCCGTCGAGGAGCTCCCCGAGCCCGAGCGGGCGCAGCGGCACGACACCGGGCCGCGGCACGGCGAGCCGCCCGCCGAAGCCCCAGGGGTCGTGCGGGGGCGGGGTCGGCGCCGGCCCCTGCGAGGGTCCGGACGAGGACGGCGACGACGGGGCCTGCCACCCACCCGACGACGGGGCCGGGGCGCGGCCGTCGTCGGGACCGCCCGGCTCCCAGGGCAGCACCGGGTCCGCGTCGGGCCTCCGGTCGTGCGGCTCGGCCACCCTGTCCTCCCCCACCTGATCGTCTTGGTCCTCCTCCGATCGTGCCACGATGACGCCGTGGTCCTGACCTCCGCGCTCTGGCGCCGCCTCGACGAGCCCCACGGACTGGTCCACGGCGCGATCTCGGAGCTCGAGCCCGACCCCGACCACCCCGACGGCGCGTTCCTGCTCGACGGCGCGGCCATCGGGGCGGACTCCCCCGACGACACGGGCCCGATCGGCGACCAGAAGGCGCCGCGGCCGTGGTCGGCGCGGTTCTCGGTGGTCGTCGACGCGCGGTGGCAGACGCGCTCGTGCTTCCTCGAGGCGCTGGGCGGCGACGGCCTCGACCGGGTCACCCTGCACGCCGACGCGCTCGGCCACTGGACCCTCGACGGCCGCGACTGGCCCGAGCTCACCGGCTGCCACGACGTCGACATCTCGGCCTCGCCGCTGACGAACACGCTCGTCGTGCGGCGCCTCGGCCTGGCGGTCGGCGAGGCGAGGACCCTCGACGTCGCCTGGGTCGACGTGCCCTCGCTCGCGGTGCGCCGGGTGGCCCAGACCTACCGCCGGGAGGCGGAGGACCGGTGGGTCTACGAGGACCCGACCTACGGATCCTTCGCGTTCACCGTCGATCCACTCGGCGTCGTCCGCGAATACCAGGGGCTGTTCGCCCGCGTGGGCTGAGTACGCTGGGGCGGGCCGAGAGTTCTCGAGTGCGAGGAGTCCACTGCGCGTGCGCAACCGGACACGGGGCCTGCTGGTAGCGCTGGTCCTCGTCGCAGCGGTGGTCGTCACGATCGCCGTCCCGCTCCCGACGCCGCTCGAACTGCGGGAGTGGGCCCTCGCCGTCGGCCCCACCGCCCCGCTCGTCTTCTTCCTCGCCCACGCAATCGTCACGACGACGCCGATCCCCCGCACCGCGTTCACGCTCGCCGCGGGGCTGATGTTCGGCCCGGCGTGGGGTATCGCGCTCGCGGTCGGGGCCTCGATGGTGTCGGCGCTGCTCGGCTTCTACATCGCGCGCCGGCTCGGGGGCCGGGCGATCGCCCGGCTCGGCCCTGCGCGCGTGCGGGCCCTCGAGGAACGGCTCTGTGAACGCGAGCTGCTCACGGTGACGTCGTCGCGGCTCGTCGGGATCCCGTTCGCGCCGCTCAACTACACCCTCGGCGTGACCAGCGTCCGCTGGCCGGCCTACCTGGTGGGCACGCTCATCGGGCTCGTGCCCGGGACGGCGGCCGTGGTGTTCCTCGGCGACGTGGTCACCGGCGGGTCGTCGACGTCGATGCTGCTGATGTTCGCCCTCTCGGGCACCCTCGGCCTGATCGGGATCCTGGTCTCGTCCCGCGGCCGTCGTCGTCGGAACGGTCCCGACGACGAGGCCGCGGCGGCCTGAGAGGGTCCGGCCTAGGACCCGGGCGGGGGCGCCGGCGCGCCCGTCGGGCGGGGCTCGGGCTCCGAGGTCTCGGGCGACGGCGTGGGCCGGTTGCCCTCCGGGCCGGTGACCGGGCGGGGCTCGTCCGGCGGGGCCGGGGGCGCGACCGGGCCGGGCGTGATCTGCCCGGGCACGGGCGCGGGCCCGGGCGGCGGGAAGCCCTCGGTGGTGTAGACGTTCGGGTCGGTCGGCGACCCGGGGGCGGGCTCGGAGGAGTAGACGCAGCCCGACAGGACGGCCGCGGCCGCCGTCAGGACCAGCAGGGACGTCACCGGTCGGCGCACGCTGTACCTCTCCTCTGCGAGCTCGGACTTCTCGGCGCGCAGACTACGCGAAGATCATCGCGTCGACCGGGCCAGGATGCCGCGCGGCGCGATCGACCGGATCGGCTCGGGGGCGGCGCCCACCTCGCGCAGGACGTCGTTGGCGGCGAGCACGCCGGTCACGGCGGCCCGCTCCATCAGCGCCGAGGGGATGTCGCTGGCCACCCAGTCCCCCGCCAGGCGCAGCCCGCGGGCGTCGGTGACCACGCCGGGGCGCCGGGCGTGGCTGCCCGGGTCGAAGCCGGGCGCGTTGTCGTAGAGGTGGGCGTCGACGTCGAGCACCTCGAGGTCGGCGAACTCCGGCCAGAGGCCCTCGAGCTCGCGGCGCATCTCGGCCACCAGCTCGTCGCGCGAGGCGTCGTGCGGGCAGGCATAGGAGTGCAGCTCGATCACGGAGCCGCCGGCGGACCGGGCCCAGGCCGCCGACTCCGCCTCGATGCGGTGGAAGAGGGTGACCGAGTCGAGGATGCGCTCGCGGGTGACGCCGGTGAACGGCGCGTGGGCCGGGTCGACGTCGCCGCGGCACCACAGGCGCGCGACCACGTACGGCTCGCCGCCGGGCATGTCCGCCACCGCGGAGGCGAGCCGCGGGGCGATCGTCGGGAAGCCGGGCGAGCGGGCGAAGAGCGCGCGCGTCGCGGGGACGTCGGTCGCGACGACGAGGTGGCGGGCGGTGCGGGTGGGGCCGCCCTCGACGCCCACCGCCCAGCCGCCCTGCCCGCTGACCACCACGTTCGCTCTCGCGCCGGTGGTGACGGTGGCGCCGTGCTTCTCCAGCAGCCGCGTGAAGGGCTCCCAGATCGTCGCCGCGTACTGGTCGATCGGCACGTCCATCCCGAGGCCCTCGGGGTTGCCGGTGAAGTAGAAGTGGCACATCGCCAGGAACTCGGCGGCGGAGTAGCGCTGCTCGGTGTTGAAGAACGAGTGCGCGAACACCTCGAAGAGCATCGCCCGGCCGCGCTCGGAGAACCCGAAGGCGTCGAGCAGCTCGGCGGTGGTGCGGTGATCGTGCTCGGCGAAGGTGCGCACCGGGTCGTAGCGCAGCATCGCGAGGGCCTCGCGGCCGTCGACCTTGCGCAGGTCGCGCAGCCGGAAGCTCGGGGACTTCCAGACGAGGGCCGCGAGGTTGGCCAGCGGGGTGGTCGGCAGGTCGCTGAAGTCCTCGGACTCCCACTCGCGGCTCTCGACCGGGTAGCCGCCGACGTCGCGCAGGAACGACAGGTCGGGGTCGATGCGGCGCAGGACGTCGCGCAGCGTGTAGTACTGCCGGAAGAAGCCGTGGTAGCCGTGCTCGACGGTCACGCGGGTGCCGTCGGGCAGCGTGCGCGGCCAGGTCCCGAGCCGCCCGCCGAGGGCGTCCGCCGCCTCGAGCAGCTCGACCTTCGCGCCCCGCTCGGCGAGCACGAGGGCCGCGGTAACCCCGGCGACCCCGCCGCCGACGACGACGACCGACGCCGCGGCCTCGTCGGGAACCTGCCTCGGGAGGTCGGACCGGGACGCGACGGCGGTACGGGGAGCGAACACGCGTCCGAGCCTAGGCAGGGCGTGCACATCGCGCCGTGCCGCACACGTGAGTAGTGCTCAAGCCCTCGGGGCATCTAGCCGCCCAGCCTGCATCCCACGTCCGAGGAGCCCCCGAATGAGCACCGATGCTCGAGCCACGGCCGACCGCGAACGACGGGTCATCGCCGAGGTCCCGAAGAAGCTGCTGATCGGCGGCCGGGCGCGGGACGCGTTCGACGGGAAGACCTTCGAGGTCGAGGACCCGTCGACGGGCGAGATCCTCTGCGAGGTCGCCGACGCCTCCCCCGACGACGGCATGGCGGCCCTCGACGCCGCGGCGAAGGCCCAGCCCGACTGGGCGGCCACCGCCCCCCGCGAACGCGGCGAGATCCTGCGCCGCGCCTTCGAGATGATCACCGAGCAGGCCGACGACATCGCCATGCTCATGACCCTCGAGATGGGCAAGCCGCTCGCCGAGTCGAAGGCCGAGATCACCTACGCCGCCGAGTTCTTCCGCTGGTTCTCCGAGGAGGCCGTGCGGATCTCCGGCGAGTGGAAGGTCAACGCCACCGGATCGGGCCGGGTGCTCGTGATGCGCCAGCCCATCGGGCCGTGCCTGCTCATCACGCCGTGGAACTTCCCTCTGGCCATGGGCACCCGCAAGATCGGCCCGGCCATCGCCGCCGGCTGCACCATGGTGATCAAGCCGGCGTCGCTGACCCCGCTGACGATCCTCAAGCTGGCCGACATCCTGGGCGAGGCCGGGCTGCCCGAGGGCGTGCTCAACGTGGTCACCACGAAGTCGACCGGCAAGGTCATGGGCCCGCTGATCACCGACGGGCGCATCCGGAAGCTCTCGTTCACCGGGTCGACCGAGGTCGGGCAGAAGCTGATCGAGCAGTCCGCCCAGCAGGTGCTCAAGACCTCGATGGAGCTCGGCGGCAACGCGCCCTTCGTGGTGTGCGCCGACGCCGACGTCGACGCCGCGGTCGAGGGGGCGATGCTCGCGAAGATGCGCAACATCGGCGAGGCCTGCACGGCGGCCAACCGCTTCTACGTGCACGTCGACGTCGCCGAGGAGTTCACCGAGAAGCTCGTCGACCGGATGAGCTCGATGACGCTCGGGCGCGGCGTCGACGAGGGCGTCGAGGTCGGCCCCCTGGTGGAGGCCGACCAGCGCGACAAGGTCGCCGAGCTCGTCGACGACGCCGTGCAGAAGGGCGCCAAGATCCGGACCGGCGGCGAGATCCCGTCGGGGGCCGGCTACTTCTACCCGCCCACCGTGCTCGCCGACGTCCCCACCTCGGCCCGCCTGGTCAAGGAGGAGATCTTCGGCCCGGTGGCGCCGATCTTCACCTTCACCGAGGACGAGGAGGCGATCCGCGCCGCCAACGACACCGAGTTCGGCCTGGTCAGCTACCTCTACACCCGCGACCTGCAGCGGGCGATCCGGCTCTCGGAGAAGCTCGAGGCCGGCATGGTCGGGCTCAACCAGGGCATGGTGTCGAACGCCGGCGCCCCGTTCGGCGGGGTGAAGCAGTCGGGTCTGGGCCGCGAGGGCGGCGACGTCGGCATCGACGAGTACCTCGAGGTCAAGTACGTGGCCATGAACGTCTAGATCAGCGCTGCCACGTGAACGTCGCGGTCCCGCCGTCGGCGGCCTCGACGCGGACGAGCGTGTCGTCCTCGGCGAAGACCTCCCCCACCGGCACCCGCTGGACGCCGTTCTCGTCGATCTCCACCCAGCCGGGCCCGACCGCCCGGACCAGGAAGTCGACCTCGTCCCGCCCGTCCGACGACCCGGCCCGGTGCGTCGGGCGGGTGGTCGGCCGGGGCTTGGAGGTCGAGGGCTTCGAGGAGGAGGAGGGCTTCGGGCGGGCCGTCGAGGTCCCCATCACCAGCGCCATCGAGCCCGACGACGTCGTCGACTCGGACACCTCCACCGGCGTCCCGGTGACCACCGCGCGGCACTGGCCGTTCGTGCACGTCACCTCCGCGCTCGCCCCGCCCGACCCGCAGCCGCCGAGCAGCAGCAGCGTGGCCAGGCCCAGCAGCGCGACGATCCGGCCCGGCGGCGCACCGGCGGGCGGATCGTTGCGTTCGACACCCAGCTGCTGACGCTCGGTGAGATCCTTCCCGACGAGGGACCGGGTCGACTGGGCGGGGCGGGTGAACATCGCGGACCTCGTTCTCACTCTGGGTGCATCGGACGCGGTGAGTATGCCCCGTTCAGCCCTTCTCGCGCCAGATCCACTGACGCAGCGTGTCCACCACGCAGTGTCATGCTCTCCCGGTGAGCCCCGTGGTCGTGGCCCTGCTGGTGGGCGTCCCCCTCGCGCTCGGGGCGACCCTGCAGCGCACCACCGGGCTCGGCCTCGCCCTCGTCGGGGCACCGTTCCTCGTCGCCGCCCTGGGTCCGCGGGACGGCGTCTCGTTCGGCAACGCCCTGCAGAGCGTGCTCTGCACGCTGGTGCTGGTGCAGACCTGGCGCGACACCCGCTGGGCGGCCGTCGGGCTGCTGCTCGCCGGGGCCGCCGTCGGGGTCCCGCTCGGGGCGCTCGTCGTCGCGACGCTGCCCGAGGCGCCGCTGCTCGTGGTGGTCGGGCTCCTGGCGCTCGTCGGGGTGGGGCTCTCGGTCCTCCCGGCCGCCGGCGCGGTGCTCCGCGGCACCTCCGGCGGGCTGGCCTCCGGGGTGGCGGCCGGCTTCGTCAACGCCACCGCGGGCGTCGGCGGGCCGCTGGTCTCGGCCTACGGGATCTCCCAGCGCATCGAGCGCGCGGCGTTCGTCCCCACCGCCCAGGCCGTCCTGCTGGCCGTCAACCTGACCGCGCTGCTCGTCAAGGGCCTCCCCGACCTGGGCGCGACGACCTGGGTGGTCGGCTTCGCGGCGATCCTCCTGGGCGTGCTGCTCGGCGGGCCCGTCTCCCGGCGCCTCGACCCCGTGACCGGTCGCCGTCTGATGCTGGCCGTCGCGGCGCTGGGCGCTCTCGCGACGGTGGTGCGGGGCCTGGTCGAGCTCTGAGGAGCGTCCTGTCCGGGCCGGGTGTCAGGCCCGGCCCACGTCCACCCCCTGCAGGACGTCCCCCGTCACGGAGTGCTCGCCGAGGCGCCAGGCGGCCGGACTGTCGTGCAGCACCAGCAACGACCCGGGCCCGAGCACCGCGATCGCCTCCGGGTGGTCCTCGCCCTCACCGGTCTCCAGCTCGACGACGGTCTCGACGTCCTCGCGGGCCACCGCCTCGGGCAGGCCCTGCGCGCCCCCGCGGATCCGCAGCACGCGCGCCGGACGGGACAGCACCATCGTCGGGCCGGCCAGGATGAGCAGGTCGTCGCCGTCGCGCACGAGGTCGCGCACCCCGAGGCCGCCGAGGTCGAGGAAGTGCTTGCGCACGTCCCGCAGCTCCAGCTCGTCGTCCCCCTCGCGCAGCGTCAGCTCGAGGACCACCGCCCACCCCCGCAGCACCGGCCCGCGCAGGCCGAGCAGCACCCGCTCGTCGGAGATCGCCGCCAGACCCTCGACGTCGAACCCGTTGTCCTTGCCCGGGATGCCGAGGAACGGTGCGAGGTGCTCGTCGTCGGCGAGCACCCCGAACAGCCCTCGCCGGTCCGTCGGCAGCCGCAGGCCACCCGGGCCCGGCCGGCCGTCGGCCCCGAGCGGGAGCCGCGCGAGCAGCCGGCGGGGCTCCTCCGCGCTGACCTTGCGGAGCCGCTTCGCGACCTTCTCCGGCGGCGTCCCGGACTTCACCTTCTTGCGCTTGGCCGAGTGCGAGCCGGTGACCCACACCCAGGATCCCGTCACGTCGATGCCCTCGACGTCGACCTCGTCCTCGGCGTCGCCGGGCAGGTCGACGAGGTCGGAGAGCGGCAGCTCCACGGGGTCGTGCCAGTCGTCCTCGCCGTGGGAGGTGAGCGCGACCAGCGCCGCGCCCTCGTCGGGGGCGAGCAGCATCGTCGTGCCGCGGACGGCGAGCCCGGAGAGGGAGAGTCCGTAGGTGTGCGTGTGCTCGGCGAGGTGCAGCGTGGCGCGGCCGGGCCCGGGTGAGGAGGACACGCCGGACATCCTGGCCCGTTGGTCACCCCACCGACAGGAACGGCTCCAGCTGATCGCCCAACGTCTCGACGGCGAACGCGACGGCGTCGGCCGCCGTCAGGTCGAACACGCCGTAGCGGCCGTCGCCCGCGGCGGTCGTGAACCACAGGGTCGCGAGCCCGGCCCGCCGCTGGAACACCGTCTGCGACACCGACCAGGTGAGGATCCCGTCGCGGCGCAGCGCGACCGTCCGCCGCCCGGGCGCTCCGTGCCGCGACACCACGTAGGTCCCGACGAGGCCGTGGCCCAGGTTGCGGTGCGCGACGATGCCGAGCCGCACCCCCACGACGATCCCGACGACCGCCAGCACGGCGGCCGTCACCGTCAGGGTCAGCGAGCCGAACCCGAGCGCGAGCACCGCGACCACCACGGCGGGGACCAGCCCGGCCGCGCACCCCCACCGGAGCCGACGACGACGGGCCGCGGGCGGGTGCGGCCGCAGGGTCACCTGGGCCGTCGGGGCGGCCGGCTCGCGCAGGACGTCGGCGACCACGCGTTCGACGACCGCGAGGGGCGCGACCGGCAGCAGCCCCTTCGGGTCGGAGCGCTGCCCGTCGGCGTGCGAGAGCCCGGTCGCGACCGCGTCGAGCCGGGCGGCCCCGAGGGCCCGCGCCCCCAGCGGCTCGATCACCGCGACCCCGCGCAGCCGGTTCTCCTCGAGCGTCGTCGAGCGCGTCGTGAGCAGACCCCGCCGAACATGCAGCGACCCGAGGCCCCCGGCCCCGGCCTCGCGCGTCAGCCGGAACGCCCACCACGACTCCACGAACACCGCCAGCGACCCCACGGTGCCGACCACGACGACCACGACCAGCCCCACCAGGAGCGACACGACGAACCCGAGGGCCTGCACCGCGGCGACGGTCTCGTCGAGCACCGTGCGCTGCAGGCCGATCCAGTCGGCGCCCTGGAGCACGGCCCCGAACGCGGCGACGCCGAGCGCCGGGGTGAGGGCCGAGATCGGGGCGAAGCGGATCCAGCCCGGGTCGAGGACCGCGAGCGTCTCGTCGCCTCGCGGCGTCGCCACGGCAAGACTGGGCTCGGCCTCGTCGGGACGGTCCCGGTCGAGCAGCTCCCGGCGCACCGACTCGGCGTCGGCGCGGCGCAGGGCCCGCAGCTCGAGCGGGCGGTCGGTGGCGGAGCTGCGCTGCCCGGTGCCGATGCGCAGGGTCGCCAGGCCCAGCAGGCGCAGGACGGGGTCGGCGGTCACCTCGACGGTGCGCACGCGCTCGCGGGCCAGGCCCTTGCGGGTCCGCACGACGATGCCGGTGTGCAGCTCGACGCGGTCGGCGCCGATGCGGAAGCGGGTGCGCTCCAGCCGCACGTACTCCAGGACCGCGGCGAGCCCCACCAGCAGGATCGTCCCGCCCACCACCAGCACCGCCGCGACCGTGAACGCCGTCCCGCCCGCCTGGCGCATCCCGGCCAGCGTCGGGACCCCGCCCGCCAGGCACGCCCCGAGGGCGAGGACGGACGAGGCGAGGACGGTGCGCACGTCCAGCCGCCGCCACCCGCTCCCGGCCGGCCCCGGGCCGTCGTCGGGAAGGTCTGCGGGGGTCTCGGAGGACGTCACGTGGCGTCGCCGGGGACGGCCTGGGTCGCGCGGGTGAGGCGCTCGGCGAGCTCCGCGGCGCGCTCGTGACCGAGACCGACGACGGTGACCGCGCCCCGCGCGGACGCGGTGGTGACCACCAGCGCGGAGATGCCGAAGGCCTGCTGGAGCGGCCCGCGGCTGGTGTCGACGGTCTGGATCCGCGACAGCGGCGCCGCCCGCCACTCCTGCCAGAGGAACCCCGACCGCGTGTAGACGGCGTCCTCGGTGACCTCCCAGCGGTGCACCCGGTACCAGTAGGCCGGGAACGCCGCCGCCACGACGAGCCCGACGACGGCCACCGCGCCCGCCAGCGGCAGGAACCAGCCGATCGCCGGGACCAGCAGCCCCAGCACCGCCAGGACGGCCGCGAGCGCCAGCGGCCACGCCGCGCAGTGGACGCGCCACCAGGCGCGCACCCGCGGATCGAGGGCCTCCCGGGGCGGCCGCAGCGGGACGGTCACGCCGGCGTGCTCACGCGACGGCGCGGACTCGTCGCGCGACCTCGTCGGCGCCGAGCACCCGGGTGACCTCGTAGAGGTCGGGGCTGCGCTGCGCGCCCGTGACCAGCACCCGGATCACGTTCGCGGCGTCGCGGAGCATGCCGGGGTAGGCGTCGGGGTCCTTCTTGTAGCTCTTCGGGTTCGGGGCGAAGCCGTGGCGCTCGGCGAGGTCGCGGACCTGCTGGAACCACGTAGGCTGGTCGCCCTCGTGGGCGTAGCGGGCGGCGAAGTCCTCGGCGAGCCGGGCGACGAGCGCGGGGTCGAGCCCGTTGAACCGCTCGTCGGCGGGGTCGGTGACGTCGTCGAACAGCGCCGGGAAGAAGAAGCCGTAGGCGGTGCGGAAGTCCGACCAGCGGGCGAGGTCCTTGCGCGGGTTGTCCACGCCCACCCGCTCGACGTCGATCGCCGCGAGCGCCAGCTGCTCGTTCTCGGCGAGCACCTCGACGAGGCCCGAGTCGTAGGTCTCCGCCCAGCCCCGCACCCCGGCGAGGACCTGGTCGGCGGGCATCGTCGCGATGTGGTCGGCGCAGATGTCGGCGAGCTTGACCATGTCGACCAGCGGCCCGGCAGCCTGGAAGAGGTCGAGCTGCAGGGGCGTCGCGAGCGCCTCGGCCAGCGGCACCTCGGCGAGCGGCGAGTTCGCGAGCCCCCGCAGGTAGTAGAGGACCGCCTCGGTGGGGTAGCCGGCCTCGAGGTAGAAGTCGACCGAGGCCTCGTCGTCCTTGCGCTTGGAGAGCTTGCGGCGCGAGCTGCCCTCCTGCTTCATCAGCGGCGCGAGGTGGGCGTACTGCACCTGCTCGAAGCCGAGCGCGGTGAACAGCTGCAGGTGGGTCGGCACCGAGGAGAGCCACTCGTCGCCGCGGACGACCAGCGAGGTCCGCATCAGGTGGTCGTCGACGGCGTGGGCGAAGTGGTAGGTCGGCAGCCGGGGCTCGTTCGCGGAGGTCTTGAGGATGACGACGTCGTTGTGGTTGTCCTCGGCCTCCACCCGGCCGCGCAGCCGGTCGGTGAAGGCGACCCGCTCCCCCACCTTGCCCTCGGAGCGGAACCGGACGACGTACGGGTCGCCCGCCTCGAGCCGGCGAGTGACCTCGTCCTCGTCGGCGTCACGCCACGGCGCCCACCGGCCGTAGTAGCCGGTCGGCAGCTTCAGCTTCCGCTGCGCGTCGGAGATCTCGGCGAGCTCCTCCTTCGTCGCGAAGTCGGGATAGGCCAGACCGCGGCGCAGGAGGTCCCGGACGAAGCTCAGGTAGATCGTCCCGCGCTGCGACTGCCGGTAGGGCCCGTAGGGGCCGTCCTCCCCGGAGGCCGACAGGGGACCCTCGTCGGGACGCAGGTCGAAGGCGTCGAACGCGCGGGCGAACTGGACGTCGGCGCCCGCGACCTCCCGCGCCTGGTCGGTGTCCTCGATGCGCAGGAAGTAGACGCCGGAGGTGGAGTGGGCGAGGTCGCGCGACACCATCGCCGTGTAGATCCCGCCGATGTGCACGAACCCGGTGGGGCTGGGGCCGAAGCGGGTGACGAACCCATCGGACGCGCGCGCCGGGTACCGCTGCTCCCACTCGGAGGTCTCGGGCAGGTCGGAGGGGAAGAGCGAGTCGACGGTGGCGCGATCGAGCATGGTCACCAGGCTAGTGGTCGAGCTCGGGGCGATCGTCTCCTCGTCCACCCTGGACCTCCTCCTCGAGCAAGATCGTCGGAACGTGGCGGATCCGAGGGCTGGGCGTCCGGATCCGCCATGTCCCGATGATCTTGGCCTGCTCCCCGGTCGATCGTCAGGCGATCGGCCCCGGTGACCCGTTCGACCCGGCGTCCGCGACACCGATGGTCGAGCTCCGCTGCGCTCCGTCTCCGGCGCCCTGGGTCGCGATGGCCTCGGCCTTGGCCACGGCCGCGGCGATCTCGGGGTCCGTGCGGGTGTCGAACCAGTCGGCGACGTCGTCGTCGTGGTCGCCGGGGCGCTTCGTGGTGACCTCGTCGTCGACGGGCGAGGGCTGGAAGCGGAACACCCCGTCCTCCCCCGGCGCCCCGAGCATGCGGGTGAAGCCCTCGAGGGCCTTGCCGAAGTCGCTCGGCACCACCCACATCTTGTTCGCGTCGCCCTGCGCCATCTGCGGCAGCGTCTGCAGGTACTGGTAGGCCAGCAGCTCCGGGGTCGGCTTACCGGCCTTGATCGCGGCGAACACCTTCTCGATCGCCTTCGCCTGGCCCTGCGCCTGGTAGAACCGGGCGGCCCGCTCACCCTGCGCCCGCAGCATCCGCGACTGCCGGTCGGCCTCCGCCTCGAGGATCGCGGACTGCTTGGCGCCCTCGGCGTTGAGGATCGCGGCCTGCTTGTTGCCCTGCGCCTCGGTCACGGACGCCTCGCGGTGGCCCTCGGCGGTGAGGATCATGGCGCGCTTCTCCCGGTCGGCGCGCATCTGCTTCTCCATCGAGTCCTGGATCGACGGCGGCGGGTCGATCGCCTTGAGCTCCACGCGGACCACACGCAGGCCCCACGGACCGGTGGCGTCGTCGAGGGCCCGGCGCAGCCCGGTGTTGATCGTCTCGCGGGAGGTCAGGGCCTCCTCCAGGCTCATCCCGCCGACCACGTCCCGCAGCGTCGTCGTGGTCAGCTGCTGGACACCGTTGATGTAGTCGCTGATCTCGTAGACCGCGTTGCGCGGTTCGGTGACCTGGTAGTAGACGACGGTGTCGATCGACACCGTCAGGTTGTCGCGGGTGATCACCGGCTGCGGCGGGAACGAGACGACCTGTTCCCAGAGCGCCACCCGCTCGCGGATGCGGTCGATGAACGGCACCAGGAACGTCAGGCCGGGCTCGGCGGTGCGCTGGTAGCGGCCGAGGCGCTCGATGACGGCGGCCTCGGCCTGGCGGACGACGGTCACACTCTTGGCGACCGTGACGACCACGAGGATCAGCACGAGCACCAGGAACACGAGGAGGACGGTTCCCACGGTCCTCACCCCCTTCCGGGGTCGGCGGCGGTGACGACGGCCGTCGCCCCCGAGATCTCGACGACCGTGACGGCGGTGCCGGCCGCGATGTCGTCGTCGTGCAGGGCCCGGGCGGACCACAGGGCGCCGCGGATCCGGACGGTGCCGGTGCGGGCGGTGATCGCCTCTTCCACCTCGGCCCGGACGCCGAGAAGGGCCCGGGTGCCGGTGTTGACGGTCTCGTGCCCCCGCAGCCGCCGGTTCACGGCCGGGCGCACCAGGAGCACGAGCAGCCCGCTGAGCACGGCGAACACGGCGAGGTCGGGCCCCAGGGGGACCCCGAGCGCGGACGCCCCGGCGGTCCCCAGCGCGGCGGCGCCGAGCATGGCCAGCACGAGGTCGCCGGACAGCACTTCGGCGACGACGAGCAGAACCCCCGCGATCGCCCAGATGAGCGGGATCACACCGCTCAGTCTGCCGGATCCGGCGTCAGGTCGTGACGAAGTCGATCAGCTGTTCCATCGACGTGATCAGCGGCGTCTCGAGGTCGGTCCACGTCGACACGGCGCCGAGCACCCGGCGGGCACCGTCGCGGTCGTCGCCCCAGCCCAGCGCCTGGCACACGCCGGTCTTCCAGTCGATCCCGCGGGGCACCTTGGGCCACGCCCGGATGCCGACCACCGAGGGCTTCACGGCCTCCCAGATGTCGACGTAGGGGTGGCCGAGCACCTGGACGTACTGGGCGGCCGGGCCGAGCTCGCGACGCAGCCCGTCGGCGATCCGCGACTCCTTCGAGCCCGTCACGAGGTGGTCGACGAGGACGCCGAGCTTGCGGTCGGGCCCGGGGGCGAACTCCCGGGCGGCCTCCACCAGCACGTCCGCCCCGTGCAGGGGCTCGACGACGACGCCCTCCACCCGCAGGTCGTGGCCCCACACGCGCTCGACGATCGCGGCGTCGTGCAGACCCTCCACCCAGATGCGGTGCGGCAGTGCGACCTTGGCGCGGCGGTCGTCGGCGCGCACCGACCCGGAGGCCGACCGCTTCTGCTCGGGTGCCGTCCGCGGCCGCGGCGGGGTCAGTGTGGCGAGCCGACCCTCGTAGAGGAACGACGCGGGCTTCATCGGGAACAGCCGTCGGCGGCCCGCGGCGTCCTCGAGCACCACCTCGCGCACGTCGGCGCGGATGACCGCGCCGCAGAAGCTGCCGGTGGCGTCCTCGACGACGAGGCCGGGCTCGGCCTCGACGGTGAGGATCTCGACCTTGGGCTTGTGGCTCGTGAGGCCGGGCAACGAGGTCGAGCTCCGCTTCGCTCCGTCTCCCGGCAGCCCGCCGGAGCGCCCGGCACCGCTCGACGGACCGCCCTGCTTGGCGCCCATCGGCGCCCGGCCGACGCCGCCCGTCGTCCGGAAACCCGCCTCGCCGCCCGAGCCGTTCATGCCCCGGCCCTGTGTCCTCGCCACGGCGGACGACGCTAATCGTCGGGGCACCGATCATCGCTCCGCGACACGCGTGCTTACCCTGGTCGGCATGCCTGCTGCGAGCGCGTCCCTGGCGGTGTGGAGCGCGGCCTGGATCGCCGGGGCCGCTGCCGCCGACGACGTCCTCGACGCCCTGGCCCCGTGGTCGGAGGCGCACGACGTCGTCGCGGCCGATTTCGGGGTCGCGGCCGAGACCGACCTGCCCACCCCCGACCACGCCGGCGAGGGCCTCGGGGCGCTGCTCGTGCTGCTGCGGCGCCGCGTCGGGCCGCTCGGGCTCGACGCGCGGGTGGTGCTGCCCGCCGCGGGCGACGTCCGGGGGCTCCCCGGTCCCGACGACCTCCGCACCGCGGCGCTGACCGCCGGCGAGTGCACGGTGTTCGCGGGGGCGGGGCTCGCCGTGGTGCCCGCGCCCGTCGCCGACGGGGTGCTGCGCTGGACCGTCCACGTCGTCGCGAACGTCCCGCCGCAGGCGCACCCGTCCCTCGCCGACGCGGAGCACGACCTGCGCGCCGGCGTCCGCGACGCCGCCTCGACCCTGGCGGAGATGAACGTCGCCCGGCCCCGCGACGGGGTGCGCGAGGAGATCGCGGCCAGCCTGCGCCGCCGACCCCAGCCCAGCTGGCCCGCCGGCACCCCCGGCCGCCCGCTGCGGGTGCTGCAGCACGCCGACGAGGTCGAGGCGATCCTCGTCGCAGCGACCGGGGACGACCCGGGCGGCGCGCTCACCTCGTCGGCCGCGCTGGCCCGTACCGACGCCCTGCGCCCGCTCGCGACCGCTGTCCGCGCGGCGCGGGTGGCGGCGGTCGCCGAGACGGTGCGGGTGCTGACGGCCGCCTGAGGGGGTTCTTGGAGCGAGCGGCACTCTCGCTGCTTCTACGTGCGCGAGAGTGCCCTTGGCTCCTTCACGACGATGCGGGGCGACGCCGGACCGGGGGTTCGCAGCACCCGGGCGCGCACAGCGAGCCGTTGCAGCCGACCCCGGCGCGCGGAGCGGACCCCAGCGTCCTCGCCTCGGCGCCCTCGACCTGTTCGCGGATCAGCTCGACGATCATCCGGACGAAGCGCGGGTCCGACCCGGCGCTCCCCGCCCGCGCGAAGCCGATCCCGATCTCCTCGGCGTGCTCGGCCGCCTCGTTGTCGAGGTCCCACACCACCTCGAGGTGGTCGGAGACGAAGCCGACCGGGCTCACGACGACCGCGCGCACGCCCTTGCCGTGCAGCGTGTCGAGGTGGTCGACGATGTCGGGCTCCAGCCACGGGATCTGCGGCGGCCCCGAGCGCGACTGCCACACCAGGTCGTGGTCCGTCGCGCCGACCGCGTCGGCGACCAGCTGTGCGGCCTCGGCCATCTGCCGGGAGTAGCGGTGCCCGCCCTCGTCGGGGAGCCCGGCCGTCTCGTCGGCCGAGATCGGGATCGAGTGCGCGGTGAAGACGAGGCGGGCGTCGTGCCCCGCGTCCAGCTTTTCCCGCGCCGCCCGGACCCCGTCGGCCACGGACTCGACGAACAACGGGTGGTCGTAGAAGTGGCGCAGCTTCGTCAGGTCCGGCGCCCCGCCGGTGCGCTCGGTCGCCGCCTCGCGGGCCCGGGCGATGTCCTCGTGGTACTGCCGGCAGGCCGAGTAGCCGCCGTAGGCGCTGGTCGCGAGCACGAGAGCGTTGCGCACCCCGTCGTTCGCCATCTCGGTGACGGTGTCCTCGGCGAAGGGGTGCCAGTTGCGGTTGCCGAAGTAGACGGGCAGCTCGAGCCCGGCGTCGGTCAGCTCGCGGCGCAGGGCGGCGACGAGTTCCCGGTTGAGGGCGTTGATCGGGCTCACGCCACCGAAGTGCTGGTAGTGCTCCTCGACCTCGTCGAGGCGCTCGGGCGGCACGCCGCGCCCGCGCGTGACGTTCTCGAGGAAGGGGCGGACCTCGTCGCGGGCCTCCGGGCCACCGAAGGACAGGACGAGGACGGCGTCGTACGGGGTGGTGCTCACTCCCCCATCGTTCCCCGATGCGGCCGACCTGCCACTTGTGACCTCGAACTGCTCCGTTCGGCCGATCCCTCGGACGGGTGATCAGCTCTACCTTCTCTCACACAGTGCGGCGAGGGGGGCTCGTCGTACCGCCGGGGGGCGAGATGGATGAGCTGATCGACGTATCGATCGTGGGTGAGCCGGTCGTCTACGGCGCAGGTCTCTTCGCGCTTCTCATCGTGGTCTTCGCGACCGCTCTGGCCAGTCCGATCGTGTCGGTGGCCCACGAGGGCGGCCACATGGTCATGGCCGTGCTGACGTTCCGCGGCTTCAGTTCGTGGCGCTACACCGACAAGGGAACGGAGACCCGGGGCGTCAAGACGGGGTGGGGACCCGGGCTCCTCCTCACGCTCGTCGCCGGGTTCCTCACACCGCCGCTGTTGGGTGTGGCCGGCGCGGCGGTTCTCGCAGGAGGAAACGCCTGGGGCGTTCTCGTGGTTGCCGCGATCCTCCTGTTCGGAGCGTTCCTCTACGCCGGAGAGGTGTCGGCGAACATCTTCACCGCTCTGCTCCTCGGGGCAGTGCTCCTGGTCCTGTGGCGGGGGTCGTCTCTACTCCAGCTCACGGTGGCGGCAGGGATCGTCTGGTTGCTGCTGCTTGGAGGGGTCTATCAAGCCGTGCGGATGAGCCGTGCGGAGAAAACGTGCGCCGCACAGATGGCACGCGCCACTTTGATCCCGACGATCGTGTGGCAGGGGTTCTGGCTGGCCGTGGCGTTGGTGAGCCTGTACGCCGGAGCTCGGCTGCTGTTCGTCGGGGACGGCTGGCCCGACGGGGTCTGGCCGTTCGACGAGCGGGTCTGACGAAGATCACGTCGACCGGTCGGCCAGCGCCCTTCGTGGCCGTGCTCGAGGGCCCTCCGCGACCGGTCGTGCTGATCATGCAGCCGAGCTGCCGACCCGCCGTGGCCCGTGCCGCGACGGCGCGGCGGACCGCACGTTCATCAGCGGGCCCCGCTGCGCGATGGACCGTGTGTGCCACGCACACGGCCAGGCGGAGTCACTGATCGGACGGACGTCGCGTTGCGGGACGCAACGCCGGAGCTGAGCAGATCGAGCCGAGCTGGCCGTGTGCGGGGCGCAACGCCGGAGCTGGGTAGATCGAGCCGAGCTGGCCGTATGCGGGGCGCAACGCCGGTGTGGGCCGCGAGTCGTGCCGAGCTGGCCGTGTGCGTAGCGCAACCCGGTGAGGGGGCGCTGACGGTGGCTGCGGGAGCCTTCAGCGCTCAGCCGGAAGAGTCAGGCACCCATCGCGTGGTAGCCGCCGTCGGCGTGGACGACCTCGCCGGTGGTCGCAGGCATCCAGTCGGAGAGCAGGGCGCAGATCGTCTTGGCGACCGGGGTGGGGTCGGCGAGGTCCCAGCCCAGGGGCGCCCGCTGGATCCAGGCCTCCTCGAAGGTGTCGAAGCCCGGGATCGACTTCGCGGCCATCGTCCGGACCGGGCCGGCGGCGACGAGGTTGGCGCGGATGCCGTCGGGGCCGAGGTCGCGGGCGAGGTAGCGCATCGTCGACTCGAGGGCCGCCTTGGCGACGCCCATCCAGTCGTAGCCGGGCCAGGCGACGGTGTTGTCGAAGTCCATCCCGACCAGCGACGACCCGCGCCCGAGCAGCGGCCGGCACGCCATGGCAAGCGACTTGAAGGAGTACGCCGACACCTCGACCGCGGTGGCGACGTCCTTCCATTCGGTGTTGAGGAAGTTGCCGCCCAGGGCGTCCATCGGGGCGAAGCCGATGGAGTGCAGCACGCCGTCGAGGCCGTCGACGTGCTCGCGGACGGCGTCGGCCAGCCCGTCGAGGTGCTCCTGGTTCTGCACGTCGAGCTCGATGACCGGCGCCTCGTGCGGGAGTCGCTGGGCGATCCGCTTCACGAGCGAGACCCGGCCGAAGCCGGTGAGCACCACGGTGGCGCCGGCCTCCTGCGCCGCCTTCGCCGCGTGGAACGCGATCGAGGCGTCGGTGATGATCCCGGTGACCAGGATGCGCTTGCCGTCGAGCAGACCCACGAGAACTCCTTGTCGATGTGGCCGGAGGCCCCGTGAGCACTTTCCGGGGCTATGGCCCCGGAAAGTGCTCACGAGCCGGAGGCACCTAGTGGCCCATGCCGACGCCACCGTCGACCGGGAGGACGGCGCCGGTGATGTAGCCGGCGTCGTCGGAGGCGAGGAAGGCGACGGCCTTGGCGATCTCCCCGGCCTGGGCGGTACGCCCGAGCGGGATCGCGGCCATCATCTCCTCGCGACGCTTGTCGGTGAGGTCCGCGGTCATGTCGGTGTCGACGTACCCGGGGGCGACCACGTTCGCGGTGATCCCCCGCCCGCCGAGCTCCCGGGCCACCGACCGCGCCATCCCGACGAGGCCCGCCTTCGAGGCCGCGTAGTTGACCTGGCCGGGCGCGCCGGTCATGCCGACGACGCTCGAGATGTAGATCAGCCGCCCGAACCGGGCCTTCATCATCCCGCGCGTGGCGCGCTGGGTGACCCGCCAGGCGCCGGTGAGGTTGGCGTCGAGGACGGCGGTGAAGGCGTCCTCGGGCATCCGCATGAGCAGCCCGTCCTGGGTCACCCCCGCGTTCGCGACGACGACCTCGACCGGCCCGTGCTCCGACTCCACCTGCGAGAACGCGGCGTCGACGGCGGCGGAGTCGGTGACGTCGCAGATGACGCCGTGCAGGCCCTCCGGCGGCTCGCCGCTGCGGTGGGTGATCACGACGGTGTCGCCGCGGGCGGCGAGCTCCTGCGCGATCGCGAGGCCGATGCCCCGGTTTCCTCCGGTCACGAGCACGACCCGGCTCACGCATCTCCTCCAACGTCGGCGGCGGGAGACGAAGCGCAGCGGAGCTCGACCCCGGTCGGTCGGCGCGAACGCTAGCGGCTACCGACAGGTAGGGGCGAACGACGGAGATGCGTCACGTCTCAGGGCAGGCGGGCGCCGAGCGCGAACGCCGTGCCGAGGCCCAGCACGACGAGGATCGTGCCCGCCATCAGCCAGTCCGCGCCGGTGTCGACCTCCTGCGACTCGTAGCCGATCTGTTCGCGCAACGTGTCGTAGGTGGCGCGCAGGTCCTGCTGGGTGGCGGCCTTGGAGAAGTCGCCGCCCGAGCGGCGGGCGATCTCCTGCATGTCGGAGTCGGCCACCGGGACCGGGACCGGGCGGCCCTCGATCTCGATCTCGCCGTAGTCGGTGCCGAACGAGATCGCCGAGATGGGGACGTTCTGCTGCTTGGCCTGGTCGGCGGCGGTGAACGCGCCGCGGGGGGCGTCGAGGTCGGACGGGATCGTCTGCTTGCCGTCGGAGAGCAGGATGACCCGGCCGGGCGGCGGCTCCTCGGGCCCCTGGATCTGGGTGGCGATCGACCGGATCGACGACAGCGAGGCCTGGATCGCCTCGCCGGTGGCGGTCGACTCGGCGAGCTGCAGCGTCGCGATCCCGCGCTTCACGGTCTCCCGGTCGCGCGTCGGGGACACCAGCACGGTCGCGGTGCCGGCGAACGAGACGAGCCCGAGGTTGATCCCCGGCGGCAGCTGGTCGACGAACTCGGTCGCGGCCTGCTGGGCGGTCTGCAGCCGGCTGGGGCTCACGTCGGTGGCGCGCATGGAGAGCGAGACGTCGATCGCGAGCATCACGGTGGCCCGGTTGCGGGGCACCTGCTCGGTGGCGAGCGGGCCGGCGAGCGCGATCACGAGGCAGGTCAGGGCGACCAGGACGAGGGCGACGGGCGCGTGGCGGAGCCGCCCGGGGCGCTTCGGCGCGATCTTCTCGAGCACGCCGAGGTTCGTGAAGCGCATCGTGTTCCGGCGCCGGCGGCGCTCGTTCCACACGTAGGCCGCGGTGAGCGCCGCGACGACGAGCAGCGCCAGCAGCCACCAGGGGTGGGAGAACACCTCAGCCCCTCCCGGAGACGACGGGCGCACTGCTCTGACCCGACCAGCCGCGCTTGCGGGCCACGACGAACCGGACCACGTCGGCGATCCAGTCGCGGTCGGTGCGCAGCCGCAGGTGCCCGGCCCCGCAGGCGCGCAGCGCCGTCGCCACCCGCTCGCGGTGGGCCGCGGCCTCGGCGGCGAAGCGGCGCCGCAGGGTGGGCGTGGTGGTGACCTCGCGGGAGTGCCCCGACTCGGGGTCGGCGAGCACCACGGTGCCGACGTCGGGCAGCTCCTCGTCGCGCAGGTCGCCCACCTCGATGGCGAGCACGTCGTGGCGCACCGCGAGGCCGCGCAGGGCCCGCTCCCAGTCGGCGTCGCCGAGGAAGTCCGAGATCACGACGACGAGGCCCCGCCGCCGGGGCGGGTTGCGCAGCGCCTCGAGGGCCCCCACGAGGTCGCCGCGAGTGCCCTCGGGGGCGCGGGGCGTGGACGCGATGCGGCGCATGAGGCCGTGGACGTGCGCCGAGCCGCCGCGGGCGGGCAGCCGGACGAGGCCCGTCCCGTTCGCGACGACCGCCCCGATCCGGTTCCCCCCGCCCTGCGTCAGGTGCACGACCGCCGAGCACGCCGCCACCGCGAGGTCGCGCTTCTCGCACCCGCCCGTGCCGAAGTCGAGGCTCGGCGAGAGGTCGACGACCAGCCAGGTCTCGAGCTCGCGGTCGGCGATCGTCTCGCGGATGTGGGGCTCGGACGTGCGGGCGGTGACCGACCAGTCCATGCGCCGCACGTCGTCGCCGGGCTGGTAGACCCGCGCGTCGCCCGCCTCGGAGCCCGGTCCGGGGACGAGCCCGAGGTGGTTGCCCTGCAGGAGGCCGTCGAGGCGGCGGCGGACCGTCAGCTCGAGGGTGCGCAGGGCGGCCTGGAGGTGCGCGCCGTCGGGCGCGAGCGAGGGCGGGTGCGGCTCGGCGGGCCCGCCCCGCCGCGGCGGGACCACGTCGGCGCCCGGAGAGGCGGGACGGGCCTCGTCGGGCTCCCGGTCACGGCCCTCGGGCGCGACCCCCAGGCGCCCGAGCAGCCGCGGCCACCACGAGGGGCCGGACTCCGCGGAGCTCACGAGCCGGCCGCCGCCTGGGGCCCGCCACCGTGCTGGGTCGGTCCCTGCTGGCTCGGCCCCTGCTGCGGGCCCTGCGGCGCCGCTCCCTGCTGGGGGGCCTGCGACGCCGGGCCGGTGACCGCGACGGGACGGGCGCTGACCTGGGGCAGCGGCACCGTCTGCAGCAGGCGGGTGACCACGTGGTCGACCGGGACGCCGTCGGCGAGCGCGTCGTAGGACAGGACCAGGCGGTGGCGCAGCACGTCGGGTGCGATGTCTACGACGTCCTGGGGCAGCACGTAGTCCCGCCCGCGGACGAGGGCGAGCGCCCGGGAGGCGGAGATGATGCCGAGCGACGCGCGCGGCGAGGCCCCGTAGGCGACCCAGCCGGCGACGTCGGCCATGCCGTGCTCGCCCGGCGACCGGGTGGCCACGACCAGGCGGACCACGTAGTCGACCAGGGCGTGGTGGACGAACACCTGCGAGGCGACGTCCTGCAGGCGGCGCAGCTCCGCGGCGTCGAGCACCGTGTGCGGCGTCGGCGGGCGCACCCCCATGCGGTAGACGATCTCGCGCTCCTCGTCGGCCGTGGGGTACTCGACGAGAATCTTGAACAGGAACCGGTCGCGCTGGGCCTCGGGCAGCGGGTAGACGCCCTCGTTCTCGATGGGGTTCTGCGTGGCGAGCACGAGGAACGGGTCGGGCATCGGGTGGCTGACCCCGCCGATCGACACCTTGCGCTCGGCCATCACCTCGAGCATCGCCGACTGCACCTTCGCGGGCGCGCGGTTGATCTCGTCGGCGAGCACGAAGTTCGACACGACCGGGCCGAGCTCGACGTCGAACGCCTCACGGCCCTGGCGGTAGATCCGGGTGCCGAGGATGTCCGACGGCACGAGGTCGGGCGTGAACTGGATGCGCGCGAAGGAGCCGCCGACCACCGTCGCGAACGTCTCGACGGCGAGCGTCTTCGCCACGCCCGGCACGCCCTCGAGCAGCAGGTGGCCCCGGGCGAGCAGGCCGACGAGCATCCGCTCGACCAGCCGGTCCTGCCCGACGATGACCCGCTTGACCTCGAGCACGGTGCGTTCGAGCTGCTCGGCGTCGTGCGCCGGCGTGGACGGCTGATCCGACTGCGCCCCGGACGGTGTCGTCACTGCCGCGTCTCCATCTCGATCACGTACTGGCCCCTACTGACGTCGGGCGTGACGGTACCCACCACCCCCGACAGCGTGTCGGGCCCCAAGCACACGGCGCGAGCGGTGTGGTCACGGTGAGTACCGCTCAGAGCAGTCGGGTGACGGTGGGGACGAGCTCGGCGTCGAACCGCACCGGGGTCATCCGGACCACCTTGCCCGACTCCGGGGCCTCCACCATCTGGTCGTCCCCGAGGTAGAGCGCCACGTGGTGGATGCCGTCGCCGTCGGCCCAGAAGAGCATGTCGCCGGGGCGGCGCTCGTCGAGCGGGACCTTCCGCCCGGCCTCGGCCTGGTAGCCCGAGTAGTGCGGGAGCTGCTTCCCGACCCCCGCGAACGCGTAGATCATCAGTCCCGAGCAGTCGAAGCCGATCCGGTCGAAGTCGCCGAAGGCGTCCGCGGTGCCGCCGTCGCGGATGCCGCGGGTGGGGCCCTCGCCGTTCCCGCCGCCCCACGCGTAGGTGGTGCCCAGCTCGGAGAGCGCCCGGTCGATGACGATCCGGACCGGGTCCTCGGCGGGCTCCGGGGCCGGCGGCGCCGGGGTCGTGGTGGGGGCGGGTCCCGACGACGCCGGGGCCGGGGCCGGGGTGACGGCGGCCGGGGCGGGCTTCGCGGCCAGCCGGGCCCGGGCGGCCGCACGCCGGGCGGCGTCGGC